>DASXFZ010000063.1 GCA_036489315.1 Candidatus Cybelea sp. | reverse complement strand
GCTGGGCCGCCGGGCGGATACCCGTTCTGGCCGTTCCCGGCGACGTCGATCGCAAGCACGTCCAAGGCTGCCTAGGGTTGATTCGCGACGGCGCCACGCTCGCACGCGGGCCGGCCGACGTGCTCGAGGCTTTGGGGCGGCTGCACCTCACCCCGGCACCGCAAACCACGCTCCGAGCGCTCGATCCGGCAAGCACGGCCGTACTGCAGGCGCTCGAGGAGGGGCCGGCCGATCTCGACACGATCGTCGCCGCTGCGCACCTGCCCGCGCACGCCGCGCTCTCGGTCCTTAGCGTGCTCGAGCTCGACGGCTCGATCGAATCGCGAGGCGGCGGCACCTACGCGCGGGTTGGAGTTCTACCAAACGGCGAAGAGCATGCGCGATGAAGTCTTCGACGGACGCCGCGGCCGCCACCATGCTCGACGATGCGCTTCGCGCGTTCGGGCACGCCGTCGACGCGGCCGTCGAGCGACGCTACCCCGGCGCCGGCGTCAAGGTGGGGTTCGAGGCCCCACGCCGTCCCGAGTTTGGCGACTTTGCGACCAACGTCGCCTTTTCGCTGGCAAAGACGGCGCGCCGCTCTCCGCAGGACGTGGCGTCGCTGCTGGTCGCCGACGTCGCCGAAGACTCGCCCGCGCTTGGCGATCTCTTTACGCAAATCGAACCGGTCGCCGGGTTCGTCAACCTGCGGCTCGCTCCGCGCGTGTGGCACGGCGAGCTGGCTCGAATGCTGCGCGAAAAAGAGCGCTTCGGCGAATTGCCGAGCAACGGCGTGCGGGTCTCTATCGAATTCGGCAGCGCCAATCCGACCGGGCCGCTGGTAGTCGTTCAAGGCCGGTCGATGTCGATCGGCGCGACGCTGGTCAACGCGATGCGGTACTGCGGTTACGAGGTTTTCGTCGAATGGATCATCAACGATGCGGGAGGGCAGCTCGACGCGCTCGGCAGATCGATCTACGCCCGGTATCGTCAACGCTACGATCCGGAGTTTGCCTTTCCCGAGGACGGCTACCCCGGTTCCTATCTGATTCCGATCGCCGAGGCTATCGCACAACGCGACGGCGACCGTTGGATTGCTGCGCCCGAGCCGGAGTGGCTCCCGTACTTTGCTTCAACCGGCCGCGACCAGCTCGTGGCCGAACACAAGGAGACGGCGCGGCGCTTCGGCGTGGAGTACGACCGTTGGCAGAGCGAGCGCGAGCTGCACGAAGCGGGCAAAGTGCGCGAAGGCATCGATCGGCTGCGCGAGCTCGGACTGACGTACGAACGCGACGGTGCGCTTTTCTTTCGGGCAACGCAGTTCGCCGACGACAAAGATCGGGTGCTGCTGCGAAGCGATGGCCGGCCCACGTACTTCTCGATGGACGTCGCCTATCATTACCAAAAACTCAAAGCGAGCGACCGCGTCGTCGACATCCTCGGACCCGATCATCACGGGTACATCGAGCGCCTGCGCGGTCTGGCCGACGCGCTGGAGTTTCCGGGTCGTCTCGAGGTACTCATCGCGCAGCAGATCACGCTCATGCGCGGCAGCGAGCAGGTAGCCATGAGCAAACGCGCGGGAGAGATCGTGACGCTCGACGAGATCGTCGACGAAGTCGGCCTCGATGCGGCGCGCTTCTTCTTCATCATGCCCGCCGCGGAATCGCCGCTGACCTTCGACCTCAAGCTGGCCGTCGAGAAAGACAACGAAAACCCGGTCTATTACGTGCAGTACGGGCACGCGCGCATCGCCTCCGTACTCCGCCGCGCGGTGCCGCAGGAGGTTGAGGCCGCTCCGGCCGCAGCGCTCGAACTTCTCGTGCACCCGGCCGAACTCTCGCTGACTGCACGCCTAGCCGAGTTTCCCCGCGTTGTGGCCGGAGTCGTCGAACGCCTCGCGCCGCATAGACTCGCGCGCTACGCTCGCGACGTCGCCTCGGACTTCCACCACTTCTACACGGAGTGCAAGATCCTCACCGAGGATCGCGACCTGCGGCTCGCCCGGCTCGCGCTCTGCTTGGCAGCGAAGAACGTCCTCGCCCGCGCGCTGTCGCTAGCCGGCGTCAGCGCGCCGGACACAATGTAAGCCCCGTCGCCGTTCGTGTCGCAAGTTCTCGCCGCGCTTTGGCTGCTTGGGCTCTACGCGGCTGCCCCGGCGCTGCGGCAAAGCACGCAGTACGATTTCCCCGACCGGCTGCGCGATGCGTTGATCTTGGGCGTGGCGATCCCGCTTGCGCTGGGCGCAGTCGGCATGCTGTACCCCGCCGCGTGTTTCGGGGCACTGCTGCTCGCTATCGCGATCGCCGACATTCGCCGGCGCGAGCCGCGCTTCGCAAAACAAACGCTGCCGCCCGATCCGCCGTACATTCTGATTGCAGCTCTGCTGCTCGTTGGGTGGCCGCAGTTGATGCGGCCGCTGCTCGACGGCGACTCGCTCTCCTATCACCTGCCCAACGCCGCTTCATGGGTGCAAGCGCATTCGATCTGGACGTCGGCGACGCGCTACTGGTGGTATCCGCCGGCATCGGAACTCTTTGCCGCTGCGCTCTACGCGGCCGGCGGTCCGTTTGCATTGCCGTACAGTGGGCTCTGTGCCTTGGCCTTGCTCGGCTTTCGCTGCGCAACGTGGGCACGTGAGTTCGGCGCGTCGCCGCTGCTCGCCGACGCGCTCGCCGCCGCGATCGTCACCGCCTACCCGCTGGCGATTCAAGGGGGCACGCTGCAGAACGACGTCTGGCTCGCAGCGTTTTGGCTCGAGACGCTTTGGGCGTTGCGCCCCGGAGGCGGCGGCGCTGCGGCCGCGCGATCGGCCGCGCTTACCGCGTTGATCAAACCGCAGGGGTGGCTCTTTACGCTGATTGCACTGCTCGCCGGACGCGCACGCTTTCGGGTTTGGCGCGCCGCGGCGGCGGCGCTGTGTGCGTGGGTGCTGCGCGATGCGCTGCTCGCAAAAGGCGCGGCGATCTCGCCCCCGGCCGCGGCTTCGTTCGCGCACCCGTACGCGTCGACGATCCTCGCGCACGGCGCGGCCGCGCTCTGGCTGCTCGTGATCGTCGCCGCACGCCTCTCTCCTTTTGCGCTTCTGGCGATCTGCGCGGCGGCTGCGGGTCCGCTGATCGCCCGCGACCGGCGAAGTCTCGGCTGGGCGGCGCTCGCGGCGGTCGTCGTATTCTCGGCGCTGCCGTTCGGCTACGAGACGGCAGTTGCCCAGCTCGCGACCGGAGCCTCGTTGCGGTTTGCCGCGCCGGCGATCGTCCTCGGAGCCTTGCTGCTAACGCCCGGCTTGCGGCGAGCCGCGATCGCTTCGACGGTTGTGCTGCTCTGCTCGACGGTCTTCGGCGCCTGGTACGTCTTGGCAATCTTCTGGAACGACGGATCGACGCACGTTGCACTGCTCGCAGCCGCCCTAGGTGCGGCCGTTGCAGCCGCGACGCGCGCGCCTTCCTTGCGCGGTCTTCGACCGCTGGCGGTCGGTCTGGCGGTGATCTTCACGATCCATTATGCGGGCCGCCATCCAATCGACTATTACGACGACGCGCTGCGCGTTGGCGATACGAGGCCCGGAGTCTATCGTTGGATCGCGTCGACGCATCCCGCCCGCATCGGCGGTGACGGGTTGCGTCTCGGCGTCGTCAACGTACTCTCGCCGTCAACCCAAACGCGCGATCTGCCCGACGACCGGCCGTGCGCGTACGCCCGGCGTGCTCGCGTGCTGCTCGTCGCGGTCGCGCAGAACGACCTCACCCCGAGCGCGAATTCACAACGGCTCGGCGCGGCCCATGCCTGCGGACACGTCGTCTACGCCGATCCGATCGGCGTCGTCGCAACGCCGCCGAAGGAGCCGCTGCGCTTTTCTAGTTCTTTTCGAGCTGCGCGGTTATCCACGGCGCCATGAAATAGCGCCAGAGGATCTTGAGCAGCGCCGCTGCGGGAATCCCGAGAATGAGCCCGGGAATTCCAAAGAGCTCGCCGCCGGCAAAGACTGCGAACATCGCGCCGATCGGCGACACGCCGACCGATTGGCCCATAATTTTTGGAACGAGCACGTTGTCGCTGACTCGCGCCATGCCGAACATCACGATCTGCACCCAAACGACCATCCCGAGACCCTGCGGCAGTGAAAGCGGCACCGCGATCAGCTCGGCGATTAGCATGCCGATGATCGGAATAGCGTAGGCAACGGCCGAGATCAGGCCGATGATCAGCGAGAACTTAAAACCGAGGATCGCGGTCAGTATCGCGATGACCGCTCCGGTGATGGCGCTGACGATCACCTGGCCCGAGATGTAGTTGCCGAATACTTCGGTCACCTCGGCCGCGAGCTTGCGCGCGGTCTCTCGTCGGCGAGGCGGAAAGAGCGCGGCAAAGCCTTCCGCGATCTGCGTGTCGTTGAGCAGGAAGAATACGGAGAGAATGATCGACGAGAACGCGATGAAGAAGGCCGTCGCAGTATTGAGCGCAATCGCACCGAGCGAAGCGACCGCATCGCTTACAAAGCTCGAGATCTGTGCGGTGCCGATCCGCCCGATGTTGAAGCCGGGCGGAAGCTTCACCGCAGGAAGATAGCGATCGAGTGCATCCTGGGCCGAGAGCAGCCAGGTTTGGATGGTTGACGCATACGCTGGGATATTTGCGACCAGGACTTGCGTTTGGGCGATCGTCAGCGGCACCACGATCACCAAAAAGACGACCACCAGAACGAGCAGACCGAGAAAGACGATGCCGACGGCAACGGGCTTGGGCATCCGGCGCTCCAAGCGCACGGAGAGCGGCTGGACCCCGAACGCGATGAAGGCCGCGATCACGAAGATCGAGATCGTTCGCGGTATGCGGGCCGCGAGCCAAATCGCGCCGGCGACGACGGCGACGGCGCCGGTGATCCAGCCGATTCGCCGCCAAAGCTCGGCGCTCACAGCGGCTTAGACAAGAGCCGGCGTTCGGTGCGATACCCGGCGCGCTCGTAGAGAACGCGGGCGGCCTCGTTCTCTTCGGTGACCATCAAGGCGACGTGCGGCAAACCGCGCTTTCTTGCCTCTTCTTCGGCGGCCGCGAGAAGCGCGGTTCCGACTCCGTTCCGGCGAACGTCAGGCTCGACGGCCATGAAGGCAACGAACCCCTGGTCGAGCAGCGTAACCTCATCGGGAAGCTGGTCGAGCAAGAGCAGAAAACCGACGCGGCGCTCCCGATCCTGGGCGATCAGCGTAACGTGCGACTGAGCGCCGACGAGATCGACGAGGCGGTCGAAGGCAGTAATCGCAGCGCTCTCCGCCGCCGGCCGCAAGCCGCCGACGCTTGACATCACACAACGGCGCCCAAGGGCTTTGATGAAATCCTGGTCCTGCAGCGCCGCAAGACCGGCGCGCGCCCCCAGACGAACCTCGATCTTCACCGGCGGCGGGATCCCGGATCGGTGATCGCTTCGCCCGAGCGGCACTGCGGGCAGTCCGCGGCGTCGTACGAGACAATCGGCAGGTGCAGCAGCGCGCTCGCGGGTGCGTCGAAGTCCATTTCGGTCCGCGCGACGATCACCCCGATGCCGACGACGGCAGCGCCCGACGAACGAACGACGCCGACCACTTCGCGAACGGAGAGCCCGGTCGTCACGACGTCTTCGACCACCAGTACGCGGTCCGAGGCGTCCAGCGCGAAGCCGCGGCGGAGTACCGGGACGCCGTTCTCTTTCTCGACGAAGATCGCTTTGGTTCCGAGTTGCCGCGCAACTTCGTAGCCGAGCAGTATGCCGCCCACCGCTGCCCCGACGACAATCGTCGGCCGCGCCTCGCGGAAGCGCGCAGCGATCTGCACGGCGACCGCTTCGAGAAGTTGCGGATCCTCGAGGATGCGAAACTTTTGTACGAATCGGTCGCTGTGACGCCCCGAACTCAGCCGAAAGTGTCCTTCCAGTAATGCCCCGCGCCGCGCCAGCTGCGCGGGAAGGTCGAGCGGCGCGCTCACGCGCTGACGCTCATTTCCTCCAAGATCGCCTTTGCCGCCGCCAGCGGATCCGCTGCCTCGACGATCGGACGGCCAACGACGATGTAGTCGGTACCGCAAGCCGCCGCCTCGGCCGGAGTCGTGACGCGCTTTTGATCGCCGTGCGCGTTGCCTGCGGGGCGTATGCCGGGGGTCAGTGTGAGGAAGTCCTCACCGAAGAAGCGTTTGAGATCGCGCACCTCGTGCGCGCTGCAGACGACGCCGGCGCACCCGGCATCGCGCGCCAACGCTGCTAGGCGAATCGCGTTCTCGCCCGGACCGCCTTGCAGGCCCAGCTCGTTCAGATCCTCGGGCGCGATGCTGGTCAGCAGCGTGACGGCAAAGACCTGCGGCGCGCTGCGGCCGAGCTCTGCCGCTCGCTCGGCGGCGACGTCAACCGCGGTGCGCATCATCTCCAGGCCCCCGAGCGCGTGAACGTTGACGATTTGCACCGTCGGACGCACGAGCTGCGCCATCGCCGCGCCCACCGTTCGCGGGATGTCGTGCAGCTTGGCGTCGACGAACGTTCGCACGTCGCGTGCCTCGCAGTATGAAAAGATGCGCTCCGGATAACCGCAGAGCGCTTCGAGACCGATCTTGAGGATCACATCGAGCTCGTAGAGTCGATCGACGAGCTGCTCCGCGTCCTGTGCGCGGGGCACGTCGAGGGCGACGATCAGCTGCGGCGCCATGATTTCAACCTTCATCCCCTTCGTACTGATAAGCGGTGCTTATTCCGACGTTCGCCCGTCCGACAATCTCGGAAATCGAGCCGAGGTTGCGCCGCGCCAAGTAGGCCTGCAGTTCGCCGGCGATGCGCTGCGGAATGCGCGGGTCGGTGAAGTTCGCCGTACCGATCGAGATTGCCGTCGCGCCGGCCAGGAAGAACTCCAGTGCGTCGCTGAGGTTTTCGATGCCGCCTTGCCCGACGATCGGGATGTTGACGGCCTGCGCGACTTCGTAGACGGCGAGCACCGCGATCGGCCTGATCGCCGGACCGGAGAGACCGCCGGTGATGTTACCCAATCGTGGGCGCCAGCTCTCGACGTCGATGGCCATACCGCGCACGGTGTTGACGACGGCGAGCGCGTCGGCGCCGGCGCGCTCGGCTTGGCGGGCGACGGCCGTGATGTCGGTCACGTTCGGGGAGAGCTTGACGATCAGCGGCTTGTCCGTCGTCGCCCGCGCGGCAGCGACGACCCGTTCCGTGAGATCCGGATCGCAGCCGAACGTCTCGCCTTCGCGCGCGACGTTGGGGCACGAAACGTTCAGCTCCACGGCCTCGATCTCGTCGCGCGCCGCCAAACGCTCGCAGACGTACGCGTAGTCGTCGATCGAGAATCCCGCCACGCTGCCGACGATCTTGCACGGCCGGTCCTTGTACTTGTGGAGTTCGCGTTCCAAATACCACTCGATGCCCGGATTCTGCAGCCCGATCGCGTTGAGCATTCCCGCCGGCGTATGCACGAGCCGCGGTGTGGGATTACCCAGACGCGGCAGCCGCGTGACGCTCTTGAGCACGATGCCGCCGATCTTCGACAGGTCGGCAAACGGTGCGAACTCTTCGCCCGAACCGTAACACCCGCTTCCCATGAGCGTCGGATACGCGAGCTCCAACTTTCCGAGCCTCGTTGCTAGGCTCGGCGTCACGTTCACCACCGTAACTCATCCGCCAAAAAAACCGGACCATCTTTGCAGACCCGAGCGTATACGACGTCGCTGCCGCCGCGTTGCGCCGGCGGAAAGTTCGGAGCTCTATCGCTGCGCGCAGTCAGCGCAACGACGCAACCCCAGCAGCCGCCGACGCCGCAGCCGAAGGTCTCTTCCAACGAGAGCTGCGCGGGAATCTCGAGTTCGTTGGCAATCTGCCCGACACAGCGCAGCATCGGCGACGGGCCGCAGGCGAAGATCGCCTCAGGCGGTGCAGCGCGGCGCAGCGCGTCGGTCACGAATCCTCGCTCGCCGCGCGTTCCGTCGTCGGTCGTCAGAATCAACTCGCAGCCCACGTCAGCGAAGCGTTGCGCTTCGACGAGCAGTTCGGCCGTGCGAGCGCCGTAAAAGAGCCGTACGCGCGCTCCTCGCGCGAGCAATGCCTTCGCGCACAACCAGACCGATGCAATCCCGACACCGCCGGCTACGATCGCAACATCGCGTTGGTTCCCCGCGCAATCGAAGCCGTTACCCAATGCGCCGACGACGTCGAGGCGCGCACCGGGCGCTAAGCCGGCGAGCTCGCTCGTGCGCTTGCCTGTTACAAAAAAGAGTATGCTCGCGTGCTTGCCTGATATGTCGTAGACGGCGAGCGCGGTCGCCGCCGATTCACCGCTCGGCGGAATCGCCATGACGAATTGCCCGGGTCGAACGGCCGATGCGAGCTGGGGCGCATGGAGCGTGAGCAGCGTCACGCCCTGCGCGAGCTCGCATCGCTCGATCACTTTTGTCGCGTGAACGCGGGGATGCAGGTCAAGCAATGCCATACCCATCGTATTTTCTGCGAATTCTTAGAAAAATCTCCGAGAACGGGTGAACGCTCTTGCGACAAAAGCCGTTATACTGTATAGAGAGCGTAGCAAGTAGAAAGGAGGGTCCGCAGATGGCAGGTCTTATCGTCTTCAAATCGTTAGCCGACGCACTCAGAGCGGGCTATCAGGTGTACGATCGGACTGCAGATGGATATCTGGTCAGGACTCGTACGGCGGCCGGATGGGCTATGGCCTTGGTCTCCTGCAAGTAGCATCGTCTTCATCTTCAACACGAAAAATGCCGCCGGCAACCAACCGGCGGCATTTTCAATTCTTTGTCGGCTGCGCGGAGGCTCAGCTGCGATAGTCCGGAGGTGAAGCGGGCTTCTCGATCCCGGGGATCGGTCCGGGCCGCCAGCCGCCGTAAGCCGGTCCCGGGGGCACCGCCCCCTCGGTCGCGTTCTCGGGCGGTGGGCCCGACGAAGGGGTAAAGGTCGCGTGGTACTGCGGGCGTCCCGAAGGAACCGAGATGGTGGCTCCGCTGAGGACGGCGCTTACGATCTGCGCCACCCCCACGAAGAGCGGGATCAGGCCGCCGAGGAGCCAGGGCCCGGGCACGACGATTCCGTGGTGATACCCGATGAATCCGAGGCCGATCAGCAGGGCGAAGCCAATGAAAGCTACCTGGATTCCTTTGCGCATCTGCTGCTGGGCGGCGAGCTTGCTCTGGTATTCGTACTGGTCCAACGAAGGCCCGGACGCCGTGGGGGGGACCCATCCTCGCTTCATCGCCCGGCGCATTTCGCGTGAGTCCGGAGGCGGCATGAAGCCTCGGCGCATCATCTCCATTCGCTCCTGGTGGGCCAGGACGCGAGAGACGAGCCAAACCGCACACGGGAAGCCGAAGACGACCACGATAGCGATTGCCGGGACAAAGTTGTCATCCATCGCTAGAGCCCCCCATTCAGCCTGGGACCCCAGCCGTCGAAGGTGGGCCGCAGCGACTGAGCGGAGTTCCGCTCGGCGGTCTCTAGGGCTGACCCCCGGCGCTCGGCCGAGGCGCCGCCGGGAAGGGTCTTGTTCAAGATGGTGATCATTATCGGGTCGAACCTCCGTGACTGATGCTGTCCTAGTTACGTCCCAGCGCGCTCCATGTTTCGCACGGCCCCTAGCCTTAAAAGCGGCTTCATCTCGAAACAATCGCTCCGGCATAGGCGTACCAGTGGCGTGTCGGCACTTTTGGCTGAACCCCCGGCGGTGCGGCCGATCCGAATGAAGGCGATCCCCGAAGACGGCGAGCTCGTCGAACTGACGCTGCGGGGAAATCCCGAGGCGTTCGCGAGTCTCGTCGAACGGTACGACCGCGCGGTTTACCATCTTTCGTATCGCATGCTGCACCACGTCGAGGATGCGCGCGACGTCACGCAAGAGGCATTTTTCAAGGCTTTTCGCAGCCTGCGAACCTTCAAGCCCGGCGCGAAGTTTTCGACGTGGGTCTTTGCGATCGCGTACCACGCGTGCTGCGACCGCCTGAGCCGGCGAAAGCACGATTCGAGCGACGAACTGCCCGACCGCGCCGACCCCGCACAGGGTCCCGAGCAGCAGGCGATCGCCGCCGACGACGCGTCTCGGCTACGCGCTGCGATAGACGAGCTGCCGGAGAAGTATCGCACGGTCATCACCCTTTTCCATCTGCAGGGCCAGCAGTACGAAGAGATCGCCAATGTATTAGGACTGCCGATGGGTACGGTAAAAACGCACCTGTTCCGGGCCAAGGAACAGCTGCGCAGGCTTTTGGAAGGTACGGAGGTAACGGAATCATGAGTATGGACGAACGCTCGCTCGATGCGCTGGATCGGGCCCTTTTTGCGCTACCGCTGGAGGAGCCGCCGGCCGGCCTGCGCTCGTCGATCCTCCTTGCCACCGCGTACCGTCCCGTATCGCCGTTCTCGTTTTGGGAGATCGCCGTCGCAGGCGCGTTGGGTGCCGTCGCGGTTTGGCTGGTTGCATTGCTTGTCATGGGCGGCGGTTCGCTCTTCACGCACACAGTCAATGCCATCGTCGCGACCCTGGGCGGAGCGCTCTCGAACGCCGCAACGTGGGAATGGCTGGTCGCCGGCAGCGCGACCGCCGTATGGCTCTCACTTTTCACCTTTTCCCAACCCGTTGTCGCACGCTCTCACAGGTCCGCGCGAGAGAACGTCCGATAATGTATCTCCATGGAGAATCGCGTAGCGCCGGAACGGCGTCCGTATAGAATCCTCGTCGTCGAGGACGACGCGGCGATCAGCCGCGTCCTGCAGCTCGAGTTAGAGCACGAACGGTACGAGGTCGACGTCGCTCGCGACGGCCTCGCCGGCCTGGAGAAAGCCCTCAAAGAACCGGACTTAGTCATCCTCGACCTCATGCTTCCACGAATGGACGGCATCGAGGTCTGCAAGCGCATACGCGCCAAGAGCCGCGTCCCGATCATCATGCTGACCGCTCGCGACCGCGTTCCCGACCGCATCGCGGGGCTCGACGTCGGCGCGGACGATTACGTCACCAAGCCGTTTTCCACCGAAGAGCTGCTGGCGCGCGTACGCGCTCGGCTGCGCGAGCGGACGCCCCAAGGCAACGTCATCGAATACCGCGACGTCGTCATGGATCGCGACCGCCACGAAGTGCACCGCGACGGAAAACCGATCTCGCTGACCGCCAAGGAGTACGCGCTGCTCGAGTACCTCCTGCTTCACCGCAATAAGGTACATACGCGCGACGAGCTCTTCAACGGCGTCTGGGGGAGCGACTTTCTTGGCGACTCGAACCTCATCGACGTCTACATCCGCTACCTGCGCGGCAAGATCGACGACGGATTTGACGATAAACTGATCACGACGGTGCGGGGTGTGGGATATACCATTAAGGATTAGCGGCGCTTTGCTTTCCAGCCGCGGAGCCGGCTAAAAGAAACCAGCGATGTCGCTAAAGTGGCGGATTGCGCTGGGTTATTCGGTGCTGCTCATCGTTGCACTTAGCGTGATGAGCGCCATTACGATTCTGCGCTTTCAGCAGATCCTCTACGATCAGGCGGAGGCGACGGTGAACGCGACGATGCGCGCGATCGTCGCTTTCGCGCAGCAGTCGACGACGCCGTTTTCGATCGAGGATCCCTCCCACGGGACGCTGCAGTTCCTCTTCAACAGCAACAATCTCGCGACGTGGAACTCGGAGAACAGCTTCGTTCAGGTCGATTCCCTCAACGGGTATCCTCTGGCGAAAACGGGTAACCTCGGCGCGCTGACGATCCCCGCGAATCGCGCGCTCACCGCCGCGCACGACCGGGCGTTCCGCGAGATCACGCTCGGAAACCGCCCGTTCCTCGTCGAGGATCGCTACCTGCGCGAAGGGGCCGGCGCCGCGATCGTCCACGTTGGCGAGCCGCTCGATACGCTGGAACGCACCTTCAAAAGCACCCGCGAGGCGATCGCTATCGTCCTGGGGGCGACCGCGATTGCGGTCGTCATACTTTCGATCGTGCTCGCATCGCAGGCGACGACGCCGATCAACCAGTTGTCGCGGGAGATGCGCGAGATCAGCTCCGATCGCCTTGCCCTCGCGGCGGGTTCCGGCGCGTTCGAAGACAGCGGCCAGCTCTATCTACGGCGGCGTGACGAGATCGGAAGGCTTGCGCAAAGTTTCAACGACCTGCTTTCGCGTCTGGGCGAAGCCTTTGCCCGCGAGCGCCAGTTTATTGCCGATGCGTCGCACGAGCTGAAGACGCCGCTGACCTCGATCAACGCGAATGCCCAGATGCTCTTGCGCTGGGCCGATCGAGATCAAACGATCCGGCGCGAAAGCCTCGAGACGATCGTGCGCGAAAGCGCGGACCTCGCCGGCATGGTCAACGGCATGCTCACGCTGGCGAAGGCCGATCGCGGGGACGAGATTCCCAAAGAGCCGCTCTCGCTCGCGCAGATTGCCAGCGAAGTCACGCAGAACGCCGCGCAGCGAGCCGCCGAAAAAGAGATCAGCCTGCACTTCACGCACAGCGCCGCGCCCACCGTCTACGGCGATCCGAACCTCCTGCGCCAGATGATCGGCAACCTGGTCGATAACGCGTTGAAGTTCAGCGAACGCGGCCAGGTCGACGTTCGAGTCGGCAGCAACGGGGCTTCGGCCTGGGTCGAGGTTGCCGATACCGGACCCGGCATTCCGGAGGAAGACCTGGCGAACGTCTTTGCGCGTTTTTACCGCGCCGACAAGGCGCGTTCCCGAGCGGTCCCGGGTACCGGGCTTGGTCTGGCGATCGTCCGGTCGATCGCGCGGGTCCACGGCGGAGAGGCGACCGCGGGCAAAGCACCCGGTGGAGGAGCCCTTTTTCGCGTGGTTTTACCTCGCATTGGGCTCGCGTTCACCGGGCTTTCATGATGGACCGCAGCCGCTGCCGATACAATAGCACCGTGCGCGGAAGTTGGCAGCGAGGAGCGATCTTGACGCTTCTTGCGATGCTGTGTTGTCTGGGATTCGCCGCCCCGGTGCGGGCCGACGAAGAGTTTGACGTTGGGCCTTCCCCGGTGCTAAACGTCCACGTCAACCGAGGCAAGCTGACGATCCAGACGTGGGACCGCCAGTCGGTCCTGATCGCCGCCGACAGCTCGGTGGACGTACGTCATCTGGCCGCCTCTGAAGTCGACCCCGGCATCCCCAAACAGATGCAGATATCCTGGCAGCGAATTTCGACCGAGCACGGGCCGGTGACGCTCGACCCCGAGACCTTCGTCCTTCCAGAGCTTCCCGGAAGCCAGCACGATGCCGTCGTCGTCCACGGGAACGGTAGAGTCACCATAACGATACCCCGCAGCACCGTCATGGTAATCGCTCACATGCACACGGGGCATCTGACGATGGAGAACTACCACGGCGTCTTCGTCGCGCAGGTACGCTCGGCCGGCGTCTCGCTCGACCGCGTCGACGGTACCGGGTTCGTCGAATCGCTTCGCGGCCGGATCGACGCCTTCGGCTCGACGTTCGACCGGCTTCGCGTACGCTCGGCGGTTGGAGATATGCTCTTTACCGGCTGCACATCGCATCAGATTCAAGCCAGCAGCACCTACGGATCGATCGTCTACGACAACGGGCACTTCGAGCCGGGGCTCGCGCGCTTCGAGTCGGAGCACGGCAACGTTGCGCTCGGCGTGCAAGGCGGCGCGCAGATCGGCGCCTTCAGCGGCTCCGGCCATGTCGTTTCCAACTTCAACGACCAGGCCGACGTTCGCGGCGACCCCACGACCAAACAGGCGACGGTTCACGGCGGCGGCCCCGTCGTTACGGCAGCCTCCAAAAACGGTTCGGTCTATTTATACAGCGGTTCGATGGACGATCAGCCTCGCGTCAAGGCGGAGCTGAGCGGCAGCGTCCGCTTGCCGGTGCGGCCGCAGCAGCCGCCGCCGAGGCCGCCGCTCTAACCGGCGGCGGCGGCAACCGCCGTATCGAGATCCAGTTCCAGCCCGTCGTAGGCGGCGATTACTCGCAGGCCGAGTTCGTCTTCGAACTGCGATGCAAGCTTTGGCGGATTGGCCTCGAGCATTTTGGTTCCAAAGTGTCCGAGGACGGCAACCCGCGGCCGGATCTCGGCGACGAGTCGGCGTGCGTCGTCCCACGTCAGGTGATCGACGTTCAGCTGATCGACGAAACGCAGGACGTTGACGACGAGAACGTCGGGCCGGCGCGCCGCGTAGTCTGCCGCGAGGCTTTCGAAATAGCGCCCGCAGGGAAGATAGGCAACGCGCAGACCGCGATGAACGAAGTGCATTCCGAACGTATCGACCGCGTGCATGTGACGCAGTGAGGTAAAGACGTCGACCTCGCCGATGCGATACGGGCCGCTGCTCGGCTCCAGCCGCTCGATTCGCTCGACGTAACGCGCGGCATACGGCAGAACCACCGGCTCGCTGTCGATCGCGTCGGCCGGTGCGAGAAGCGCCCCACGCCGTCGAAATCCGCCCGAGGTCATCGCTTCGATGAGGGCGTTGACGTCACCGGAGTGGTCGAGGTGTTTGTGCGAGAGCGCGATGGCGTCGAGCTCTCGCGGATTGCACGGCGGCACGTGCGAAAGCGCGCGAACCAGCGCGCCGGGCCCGGGGTCGACGTGGATCTGTGTGGGGCCGAAACGCATCCACATTCCGCCTGAGGCGCGCAGCTGTCGGGCTACGACGAAGCGCGCACCACCGGTGCCCAGAAAAAGAATAGACGAAGCCAAGACCGGCGCTATTCGCTATGCGAGGACGGGAAGCTGCTGGAACGTCCCATTGAGCACGGGTGCCGCCGGGCGCCCCAGCCAGCGCTCGAGGACGGTGGCATAGACGCTGCGGAAATCGACCGAGTAACGCAGGTTGCCCATATTCGTGGCGCTCAAGTCGGGCAATGTTCCGTACAAGCCGCCGCGCACGCCGCCGCCGACGAGAAAGAGCGGCGAGGCTTCCCCGTGATCGGTACCGCGGCTGCCGTTTTCTTCGATCCGGCGGCCAAACTCGCTAAAGGTAAGGGTGAGCACGCGGCGGTCGTTGCCGTGTGCTGCCAAATCCTCGTAGAACGCCCCGATCGCGTTGGAAAACTGCAGGAGCAGCTGATTCTGCGTCATCTTCTGGCTGACGTGCGTATCGAACGAGCCGTGTTCGACGTAGATCGCTTTCGTGCCGAGATTGCTGCCGACGATCTGCGCGGCCAAAGCCAAGCTGCGGCCGAGCCCCGTGCTCGGATAGGCGGCGCGGCTTTTGTAACCGGCGATCAGCTTCGGCAATTCTTCCGAGCTGCTCTGGGCATCGGCTTCGATTTCCATAACGTGCGCCAGATACGGCGACGCGAACGGGAGGCGCCGATCGCGCGCCTGGCGCGAGAACGCATCGCGCGCCACGGCATTGCTGTCGGCGATCATCGAGTATTGATTGAGCGCGGGAACCGCGGGGATATCCGTGCGGTCGGAGACGAGTACTTCGGGCAGCACCTTCGAGACGGCAACGCCCTTGAACAGATTCTCCTGTCGGAGCCCCGCCTCGTCGAAGTAGCGGCCGAGCCAACCGGTGTGCTGGTAGCTTCCCGGCGAAGCCGTCTGCCAGATCTCGGTAGAGCGGAAGTGCGAGTGATCGGGATTCGGATAGCCAACCCCCTGCACGATCGCGACCATGCCTTTATCGTAGAGCGCCTTTAACGAACGCATCCCGGGGTTGAGCCCGACGCGCTTGTCGATCGCGAGCACACTGCTGCGGTCGATCGCCAATCCCGGGCGCATTTGGTAGTAGCGGTCGTCGCCGTAGGGCACCACGCAGTTGAGACCGTCGTTGCCGCCGTAAAGATTGATCAGCACCAGACAGCGCCCTTCGGAGCCAGGTAATCCGGGAAGCGGCGCCTGCGCCAGCGCACGGGAAAAGACGTGTTCGGGATTCGCGACGACCGCGAGGCCCGAAACGGCGGCAAGCAGAAAGTTACGGCGTCTCATTTCCAACCTGTCGTTCCATGGTCAATTCAACTGGAATCCCGGCGTCGCCATCGCGAGATAGGCGGCACCGCTCACGCGCTGGTCGTAGTTTTCAACCGAGAGCGAGGCGAGCGCCGCGCTTCCCTTTCCGCCCAAGTAGCTCTCGAGTTCGACGAAGGACGCGGGCGCGAGGTCGCTCTGCAGCAGGTTCTGCGCGAGCTGCTGCGCGGCCGATGCGGGCGCGACTGGCAACCCGCGAAGCCACGACGACGAGCCGAGCGTCTGCGAGCCCAGCAGCCGGGTCAGGAAGTTCTGGCGCGCGATCATCGTGCCGCTGGTCAGCCAGTTCTGACCGCCCGGCCAACCGGCGACCGTCGGCGGAAAGAAGAGGCGCTGGCCCATTTGTTGCAGCGCCGGGAGCGCACTGTAGTCGAGCTCGCTCAGTCCGAGCGTCTTGTACGCGCCGATCACAAACTCGACCGGGCTCTTCACCAGCGCGCGATAGGCTCGCGGACTGTAGAAAACGTCGCTGCGCAGGATCGTGCCGACGACCGGCGCCAGCTCGAAGTCGTGCTCGCGCAGCAGCGCCGCAACCGCATCGATCAGCTCGGGCTCCGGATCGTTGTAGACGAACCAGTTCAGGAGGCTCGCGGCAAAGAACTTCGCACACTGCGGCTGGGAGAAGATGATGTTGACGATATCGTCGCCGGTGAAGTCTCCGGTTTGTCCGAGAAACCGTTTGCGGCCGCCGTCGTGCAGCACCGGATTGAAGCTGACGAGGTCGGCGCGCCGGTTGACCTGCCATCCCGTCCAGGCTCGCGCGGATTCGCGGACGTCTTCCTCGGTGTAGTTGTCGACGCCCAGCGTGAAGAGCTCCATCAGTTCGCGCGCGTAGTTTTCGTTGGGATGCGCGACGACGTTGGCTGCCCCGTTGAGGTAAATCAGCATTGCCGCGTCTTTTGAGACCCGGCGCGTGAGCTCGCGGAGATTGCCAAGCGCGTACTGACGAAACAGCGCGTTTTGGTTGTACGTGATTAACGGAAAGCGCGGCGTCGCCCGCGAGGTGAAGTGACCGTGAAAGTAAAGCGTCATCTTCTCCTGCAGCGGAGATGGCGTCGTCAGCATCCGATTCAGCCACCACGACTGCAGCGTGAAGACGGCCGCGCGTCTTAGCGGGCGTTCCCCGTCGAGGAGTTCCGGCGGAGGCGCGACCGCGCTCGCCGGCGTCAGCACCAATAGCGACGCTACCGCTTGTGTTGCGGTCAGCTGCGCTACGCGCCCGACATCCCTGGGCGTGCCGCCAAATCCGGCCCGGCGAAGCAAATGCGCCGCCGCGCGGCCCCCAAGCCGCCCGCCGTGAGGCGAGAGCGCGTTGGAGGGATCGAGCCGGCCGGCCGGCCGCACGATACCGCCGACGTCCATCTTGGTCTGCGCCGCCATCACCGGGATAGTTCCGCGTGCCGCAGGTGCCCGCCCGCGCACGAACCAGACGTCTAACCGGGCTCTAAGCGGGGCGGCGCCGAATGGCGGCGCGATGACCGAGACTCAGGTAAACGCGCAGCGGATGGAGCGTCTCGTCGCCGAGCTGCGCGAGCGTTTGATCGCCGTACGCAGCGGCGGCGGAGCGGAGTCCGTCGAGAAGCACCGCCGCCGCAACAAGCTGACGGCGCGGGAGCGCGTCGAACGCCTCATCGATCCCGGCTCCGACTTTCTCGAGCTCTCGGCGCTCGCGGCGATCGACATGTACGACAACGGCTCGCCGTCGGCCGGCATTCTTACCGGAATCGGCGTCGTCGAAGGCCAGCACTGCATCGTCGTCGCCAACGACGCGACGGTCAAAGGCGGCACGTACTACCCGATGACCGTTAAGAAGCACTTGCGCGCGCAGGAGATCGCCGAACAGAATCACCTGCCGTGCATCTATCTGGTCGATTCGGGCGGCGCCTTTCTACCGCTGCAAGCCGACGTGTTTCCCGATCGCGACCACTTCGGGCGCATCTTTTACAATCAAGCGCGCATGTCGAGCAAGCACATCGCGCAGATCGCGGCGGTAATGGGCTCCTGCACGGCGGGCGGCGCATACGTCCCGGCGATGAGCGATGAAACGGTGATCGTCAAAGGTCAAGGCACGATCTTTCTAGGCGGACCGCCGCTGGTGAAGGCCGCGACCGGCGAGATCGTCACGGCCGAGGACCTCGGCGGCGCCGACGTCCACACGCGCGTTTCCGGCGTCGCCGATCACTTTGCCAACGACGACGCGCAGGCGCTGGGGCTCGTACGTCAGATCGTGCGCAATCTTCATCTGGAGCTGCCGCAGCAGTGGGACCGCACCGATCCCGCACCGCCCAAGCTCGAACCGCGCGAAATCTACGGCATCATTCCGGCCGACAGCCGCACCGGGTACAACGTTCGTGACGTCATTCTTCGGCTCATCGACGGCTCGGAGTTTCACGAGTTCAAATCGCGCTACGGCACGACGCTCGTCTGCGGGTTTGCGCGTATCGAAGGACACCCGATCGGCATCCTGGCCAACAACGGAATCCTCTTCAGCGAGAGCGCGCTCAAAGGGACGCACTTCATCGAGCTCTGTACGCAGCGCGGAACGCCGCTGCTCTTCTTGCAGAATATTACCGGTTTCATGGTCGGGCGCGAGTACGAAAATCGCGGCATCGCCAAAGACGGCGCGAAGCTCGTCATGGCCGTCGCCTGCGCCGAGGTCCCGAAGTTTACCGTCGTGATCGGCGGCAGCTTCGGCGCGGGCAATTACGGCATGTGCGGCCGCGCCTACGCGCCGCGTCAGCTCTGGATGTGGCCCAACGCGCGCATCAGCGTCATGGGCGGCCCGCAGGCCGCAAGCGTCTTATCGACGGTCAAGGGCGAGATGACGGCGGAAGAAAAGACGGCCTTCGAGGCGCCTATTCTCGAGAAGTACGAACGCGAAGGCAATCCCTACTATTCGACCGCGCGCTTGTGGGACGACGGCATCATCGACCCGCTCGATACGCGGCGGGTGATCGCGATCGGCCTCGATGCTGCCGCGCACGCGCCGCAGCCGCGCACGCAGTTCGGCGTCTTCCGAATGTAGCGCCTCGCCCTATGGCTTGAGGGCGCTCATTGGTATCGAGGTGGGCAGCTTCACCCTGCCGAGGTTCTCGGGCGGCGCGCGCACGATCTGGTGCAGCATGTCGTTCCACGCGAGCGTGAGGATCGGAAGCAGCGTAATGAGGCGGTGGATTCCGCCCGGCTGCGAGTAGAACGAGACATCGAGCCCGGCCGCGTGCAGATAGGCGGCCGTCGACGCCGGGTACTGCGTCGGTATGCTCTCGTCGGCCGTGCCGGTCAGCACGTAGAATGGGAGCGTTCGCAGCATCGCGAGAACCGGCTGCGCGTCCGAACCGAGCAGTGAGCCCGCGATGCACATCACCGCCGACCAGTCGTTGGGATGCACCGGAGCCACTTCAAAGACCGAGAAACCGCCCATCGAATAACCCGCCAGATACTTCTTGCGCGGGTCGATCGAGAATGCTTGCGTGGCGGCGTCGAGCGCATCGTAGACGTCGGAAACGGAGCCGCGGAAATCGTAATATCCGCGTCCCCACGGCGCGACGACGATCGTATTCGACTTCGCCGCAAGCAGCGCCATGTAGGCCGGTGCGAGCAGCTGCGTCTCGGATTGCGGATGGCCGTGAAGCAGGACGACCAGCGGTGCGGGATGGTTGGGCTGGTAGCCCGGCGGCACGTAGACGGCGACCGGCTGCATCGTTCCGTCCTTTGAAGAACGGACGAATGCCTCGCCGAGGCCGCGAATCGAAGCCATCGATTGGAACGGGGTGACGGACGAATCGAGCAGCTGCTTTACGAGGCTGAGATCGAGCTGCGCCGTGCGGCTTACCGTCTGCGACCATTCGGCTTGCGTGTAGCCCGCAGGCACGCTCGTGCCGGCAAGCAGGTCGGCATCGTCGAGCAGGCGCTGATAGTAGTCGAAGGTCGTTTCGCGTCCGGCGACCGGCGCGATCGAGTCGAGGTGCGCGAAGTAGACCGCAGCGGTAACTTGCAGCGACGTCTTCAAATCGCCGTCACCTGCATTGACGCCCAGCAGCAGTATCAGTGCAGCTAAGCTAAATCCCCGCGTACCACTCGTAGCCCCGATCCTCCCAATAACCGCCCTGGCCGCCCGCGATCGTCGCGAACGTTCCCATGACCTCGATTCGCGCAACCCACTTCGCGCTCTTGTAACCGAGCTGCGTCGGGACCCGAAGACGCACGGGCGCCCCGTGATCGGGATCGAGCGGAGCGTCGTTGAGCCGGAGCGCCAGCAGCGCCTGCGGGTGGCGCGCCTGATGGAGATCCAGGCTTTCGTAGTACAGGTTGCCTTGCCCGTCGTTGTCCATGCAGCGGAAGACGACGTAGCGGGCACCGGCACGCGGCGTTACCGTCTCGAGCAGCGCCCCCAACGGAACACCCGCCCACTTGCCGATCACGCTCCAGCCTTCCACGCAGTCGTGACGCGTGATCTGGGTCTGCTGCGGCATCCGCCGAAGCTGCGCGAGCGTAAAGGCTTGGGGACGTTCGACCGCTCCGTCGACGATCAAACGGTACGAGGCGAAGCCTTCTGCCGCCAAACGCCGGTACTGGGTATCCGACGGCGTCGCGAAACCGTTTACTCGAAAGACCCGGTCCACGTCGTTCTCGCCGTAGAGCCGCGCCATGCCGCGCGTACCGATGAGCGCGTGGTTGACGCCCTCGGCGGCGCTCAAAACGCGCCGCACCGCCTCGTCGTTGTTGAGCGCCGAACCGATCGGCCCGCAGCCGGCCAGCGTGGAGACGGCCGAGGCCAGAAAGATTCGGCGCTTCATTCGGGTTGATACCAGCCGGTGATCATCGAGCGCATCTGGTTGACGATGCCTTGCGTTGCCACTTGGAACGTGTGGATCGCAAAAAATCCCAGCAGTAGCGCCATTCCGGCGAAGTGCCAGAGCCGTGCGAACTGACGGCCGCCGAAAAGGACCGTCAACGGATTGGCGATGGCGTCGATGCCCGGCGAGAGCGCGAGCCCCGTGAGGACGACCAACGGCGTGACGACGAAGAGGATGAGGGTGTACGAAGCCTTTTGCAGCGGGTTGTAGATCCCGTGCGGCGGCGGCGTCTTACGGAGCTTGAGATAGTACGCCTGCATCGGCCACAGCTTCGGCAGATCGCTCGGGCGCAGCAATAGTTCTCGGAGATTGCCCTTAATCGCGCTCGAAATCAGCCATGCGAGCCAGCAGAGCGCCGCGATCCAGGCAAAAAAGAGATGCCAGCGGCGCCCCGACGCGAGATCCTGATACCCGGGGATGATCAGCGCCGCCGGAAAGGCATGCGGACCGCGTGAGCCGCTGCCGTCGTCGGTCCAGCCCAGCCAACCAGTGGTGACGAACGTGTGCCCGAAAAGCGTCGTCGTCCCGACGCCGTCGGCCGGGGAATCGATCGCAAGAACGCGGCGCGCCGGGTTGCTTTTGTCCGATGCGTCGAGGTTGGGCGATGCGTTGAAGATCTGTAGGCCGCTGCCGACGAGCACGAAGAAGGCCACCACCCACACCCAGTGGCTCGCGCGCGTGAGCAGCGTGTACCGGTAGATGGCCCCGCGGCCGGCACTCTTCATCCTCAGAGTATAACGCGCGCGAGGCCCGCCCGGATGAGGCCGCGAACCCGGGCGCCCATGGCCGAGAGCATCCGTTTGGTCGTTTCGCGGGGCATCGCGCGCGTGACGCTCGCCCGCCCTGAGGTGCGCAACGCCTTCAACGCCGAGGTCATCGAGCAGCTGCACGAGGTCTTTACCCGGATCACCGCGGCCGACGACGTTCGGGCCGTCGTGCTCGACGGTGAAGGCAAGGTCTTCTGCGGCGGCGCGGATATCAAGTGGATGCGCGCGTCACTCGATCTGAGCGTCGACGCCAACATCGCCGACGCGCAGCGCATGAGCGACATGTTCCGCGCGATCGACAACTGTCCCAAGCCGGTCATTGGACAGATCCACGGTGCAGCACTGGGCGGCGGCGCCGGCTTGGCGGCGGTCTGCGACATCGTCATCGCTTCCGACGACGCCGTTTTCGGCTTCACTGAAGTCAAACTGGGGGTCATCCCGGCGGTGATCTCGCCCTTCGTCATCAATAAGATTGGCGTGTCGCATGCGCGGGCGCTCTTCCTGACGGGACAAAAGTTCGACGCTGCGGCTGCGATGCGCGTCGGTCTCGTGCACAAGATCGTGCCGCCGGTGGAGCTCGGCGCGGCGGTCGAGTACTGCCTGGAAGAGATCTTTACCGCCGGGCCGGCGGCGGTCAGCGCCGCAAAGCTCCTGGTGCGGCGCGTCATCGACAGCTCGTACGACGACACGCGTGCGATCACGGCCACGGCGATCGCACGCCAGCGCGCCGGCGCCGAAGGCCAGGAGGGCCTGCGCGCATTTCTCGAGCGGCGTCTGCCCTCGTTTGCGAAGGATCTGGAATCCTGATCGAGCGGCTCCTCATTGCCAATCGCGGTGAGATCGCCGTGCGCGTTGCTCGCGCGGCGCGTGAGATGGGCATCGTTGCGCTCGGTATTTATTCGGAAGCGGATGCCGATGCCTACCACTTGCAGTTCGTCGACGACGCACGCTGCGTCGGTCCCGCGGAAGCGGCCCAGTCCTATCTCAACGGCGAGGCGATCCTTGCCGCGGCGGTATCGATGAACGCGGACGCCGTGCATCCGGGCTATGGTTTTCTCTCGGAGCGCGCGCCCTTCGCGGCGATGGTGCGCGATGCTGGACTCATTTTCGTGGGACCCTCGCCGGAGGCGATGGCCGCGATGGGCAGCAAGATCGAAGCGAAACGCCGCGTGCGCGCATTCGACGTGCCGACGGTGCCCGGTTACGACGGCGACGATCAGTCGCCGGCCACCCTGAAACGAGCGGCGGAACGCGCCGGCTTTCCGCTGCTCATCAAAGCCAGCGCTGGGGGCGGCGGACGCGGTATGCGCGTCGTCGAGTCGGCGGCACACTTCGACGATGCGCTCGAAGCGGCGAAGCGTGAGGCGCGAGCCGCGTTCGGCGACGACGCCGTTCTGCTCGAGCGCTACCTTCGCGATCCCCGGCACATCGAGTTTCAAATCTTAGCCGACGCACACGGAACGACGCTGCATCTCGGCGAGCGGGAATGCTCGATCCAGCGTCGCCATCAAAAGATCGTCGAAGAGGCGCCGTCGGTGGCGCTGAACGCAGAACTGCGCGCCGCGATGGGCGCCGCCGCCGTGCGCGCGGCCGAGTCGGTCGGCTACGTAAACGCTGGAACGTGCGAGTTCATGCTCGAGGACGGTAAGTTCTACTTCCTCGAGATGAATGCGCGGCTTCAAGTCGAGCACCCGGTGACCGAGCTCGTCTACGATATCGACCTCGTGCGCTGGCAGCTTCGCATCGCGTCGGGCGAGCGGCTGACGTTCGTGCAGAACGACGTGCGCCCGCGAGGCTGGGCGATCGAGGCGCGCCTCTATGCCGAAGATCCCGCCAACGGAATGCTTCCGTCGACCGGGACGCTCACGCGGTGGTCCCCGCCCGAAGGCCCCGGCACACGCGTCGACGCCGGGGTGACGACCCGCAGCGTCGTCAGCCACTACTACGACCCGATGCTCGCGAAACTCATCGTCTTCGGCAGCGATCGCGCCGCGGCGATCGCGCGGCTGGAACGCGCGCTCGTCGATTTTACGATCGAGGGCGTACGCACGAACCTGCCGCTGCTGCTGTGGATCGCGCGCGACGATGCCTTTCGAGCCGGCGATACGACGACGCGCTTTCTCGACACGCGCCTGAACGAGTCGCTCTTTGCGCGCCGCCCGCCGCCGCGTGAAGCGGTGCTGCTCTGCGCCGCGGGTCTGCTCTCCGAGGGACGGGCGCCTTGGCGAATCGGCGGGGTGGGCGTGCCGCTGCGCCTGCAATGCGGCGACGCGCGCACCGAACTTGTCGCCGATGCCCGAGGTGCGGGCACTTGGGAGCTTTCCGGAGATTTTTCCGGGGAACTCGCTGCTCATCGCCGAGGCGACACCGTGCAAGCCGTTTTCGACGGCGCCGCCGTGACGGGCAAGTTCACGTACGAACCGGAGCTTTTCACGGTTCACTACGACGGGCAGACGTGGAAGTTCACCGTTGCGGCCCCGCCCGGCGTCACGGCGGCGGCCTCGCCGCGCGCGGCGGCCGGCGGGGCGAGCGTGGTCGCGCCGATGCCGGGTAAGATCGTCAAGGTCGCGGTCGGCGATGGGGAGCGGGTCGAGGAGCACGCGCTTTTAGTGGTGCTCGAAGCGATGAAGATGGAACACCGCATCGCCGCCCCAGCCGACGCCACCGTACAGTCGGTGCACGTGAAAGAGGGCCAGATCGTCTCGGCCGGCGCCCCGCTGGTGGAACTCGGCTGACCCCAAGCGGGTCAATCTGAAGAGGGCGGAAGATGACACTACCCAAACGCGCGACGATCTTTGAGATGGGTCCTCGAGACGGCCTGCAGAACGAGCGCGCCATCATCTCCACCGGCGACAAGATTCGCTATATCGATCTGCTCTCCGAGACCGGTTTGAAGTGGATCGAAACGACGTCGTTCGTCAGCCCGAAAGCAATTCCGCAGATGGCTGACGCGGCGGAGGTCTTCACGCACATCCGCAAGGCATCCGGGGTCCGCTATCCGGTTCTGGTGCCGAACCTGCGGGGCTACGAACGCGCGTGGATGGCGGGCGCCGATGCGATCGCGGTGTTCACCGCGGCCTCCGAAGACTTCACGAAAAAGAACATCAACATGACGATCGACGAGTCGTTGGCGACCTTTTCGGAGGTCGTTCACGCGGCGAAGCGGGAGGATGTCTGGGTACGGGGTTACGTCTCGACCGCGTTCGGTTCGCCGTTCGGCGATCGCGTTATGCCGGAGATGGTGCTCGACGTCAGCCTGAGGCTCATGGAGATGGGCTGCGACGAACTCTCGATCGGCGACACGATCGGCGTCGGCGTGCCGAGCCAGGTAGAGGCGCTCGTGCCGCTGCTCGCCTCGAAGATTCCGCTCGATCGGATCGCGATGCACTTCCACGACACGCGCGGCACCGCGCTGGCAAACGTCTATGCCGCCCTGCAGCAAGGCATCAAGAAGTTCGACTCGTCTTCGGGCGGTTTAGGCGGATGCCCGTACGCGCCGGGCGCGACCGGTAACGTGGGAACCGAAGACGTCGTCTATCTGCTCGAACAGATGGGCATCGATACCGGCATCGATCTCGCACGGCTGCGCGCGGCCTCTCGCTTTATCTCCGGCGTCCTCGATCACGCCTTGACGAGCAAAGCCTATCAGGCGATGGAAGCGGCGGATGCGCGCGCCGTCGCCGGCTAACACCCGCGAGCGCTAACGCCGTTCGACCGGAATGACGAAGCGCGTTGCCGTGTGACTCTCGGTGTACGCGCTTATCTTGTTGTCGACCAGGCCCGCGGCGATCCCGGCGGCCCGGACCTCCGAATCGCTGGGTGCAGCACCGCGCCCCTTCGGGTGAAAGATCCAGAGCGCACCATTGGATTCGAGATGGGCCGCGGCCCGCGGAATGCGCGTTAGATCGGCCGGCGCATCGATTCGAACGAAGATGAGATCGTACGACATCCGCAACGACTGCGAAGCGGCTTTCGCCAGCCCCTCGTTCAAGCCGGTCACGAAGATCTCGTCGTGCGGACCGACGATCGCCACGTGAGCTTCGGCGAAGATCCCGAGCTTCTCGAAGAGCGAGCGCCCTGAGTAATCGCGTTCCGCTCGGCCTTTCATGAGAACTCTAGATTCTTTGGTTTGCCGCCGATCTCCGTGTACGCCATCGGGCGATCCCACCAGTCGCGGCGCCGCTGGGCGGCGACGCGTTCGCTCGGCGCCGGCGGCAGGCGCAGCTCAAGCGCGCGGGTGTAGGCGTCGAGGTAGCGGTCGACCATCCGCTCAATGCTGAATTTGTCCTCGACGTGCGCGCGGCACGCGTGGCGATCGAGCGCCGGCAGCCGCGGAACGTTGGAGACGGCCTCGCCGACGCTATCGCACAAGAACCCCGTTACGCCATCGACGACGATCTCCGGAATCGAGCCCATGCGCGCGCCCAGCACCGGCGTCCCGCAGGCCATCGCTTCGATCAGGGTCATTCCGAAACGCTCCGGGCGCGTCGTCATATGAACCAATGCGAGCGCGTTGCCGAGCAAGTCGTTGCGTACCTCGCGCTCGACGGCGCCGAGAAACTGTACGCGGTCACCGTCGATCTGGGGCTCGATCAGCTCGCGGAAATACGCGTCGTCCTGAGGGATCGCCGCGATCTTCAGGCGCACGCCGGCCTTCTTCGCGATCTCGATCGCCAGATGCGTTCCCTTCTCGGGGTGAAAGCGCCCAAGAAAGCAGAGATACTCTCCGGGCTTGTCGCTAAACGTAAACTGCGCCGGATCGATCCCATTATAGGTCGTCGCCAGATACTCGAGGCCCGGATCGCGGTCGGCATCGGAGATCGAGCAGTAAAAGCTGCGTCGCGCGCCGGCGTAGTACGCGGCGAGAATTTGCGGGGAAGAGAAGCCGTGAATCGTCGTCAGCAGCGGCGGCGCGTTCGAGGCTAGCGCGTACGTGAGCGGCTTCCAGTCGAGGTGGTTGTGCAGCAAGTCGAACTCGCCCGCGCGCTCGAAGAGCGCGGCGATATGCAGCGCGGTAAAGACCTCGCCATCGAGCGCGGGATCCTCGTTGAGCCCCACCGGGACGACCGAGACGAGCTTTCCCTCGAAATGCGAGTTGCCCGTAGCGAAGAGCGTGACGTCGAGCCCTCGCCGGCGCATGCCGTCGGCCACGTTGAACGCGACCTGTTCCCACGGGCCGTAGCCCGGCGGCGGCGACGGCCGGGAGATCGCACCCAGCACCGCGAGGCGCAGGCCGCGCAGCTTCACGTCACTGGTCGTCGTCGACGACGCGCCGATCGTGCTCTGCGAGCGCCAAATCGAAGTGAGTTCGCTCGATCATCTGCACCATCGCAAGACCCGAGAGTGCGGGCACCGGCGCGGAACGCGTGTAGTCGAACATATCGCTGAGGTCGTCGTCGGTCACGTCACGTTCGCCCATGCTCCCCAAACCCCAGTTCACCTCGATGAACTTAGTGATCGCGGTCGACTCGCGGCGGCGATGCGAAACGTACGGCGTTGCCTTGGGATGGGAACGCTCGAAGCTCGAGCGAGCCCAGGCCGACATCACGATGATCGGGATGCGAAAGCCCCACGTCGTGCCCTTCGGCCCCGAAGGCGGGGGTACGTGATCGTACCACCCGCCGGAATCGTCCCACGTCACGATCATCGCGCTATCTTTATAGTAGTTGCAAGGAGCGGATGCCTGGCGGCTCTGCACGAGCGCGAGGTAGATCGAACCGATCCATCCCGGGCCGGCCGCGCTCAACGTCCCCGCGTGGTCGGAATCCATGGCGTTGGGCATCACGAACGACACGCTCGGCAGATGGCAGCTCGCGATGTCGCCCAGGATCTTCCCCGAGGGCATCGTAACGTTCCGCCGCCAGTCTCGGCCGTAGCGAATCTTTCGAAAGGCGTCGTAAATATTGACCGTCGGATTGTAGCGGTCGTTCGACGGGCCGGTATAGTACTTCCACGTTACGTGGGCAGCGTCGAGCAGATCGCCAATCGTCGGCTGGTCGAAGCACGGAAAGACGCCGGGCGTAAGGATCGACTCTCCGGCACCGAAGACCGGCACCGTCGTGCCGGGCGGTGAATCGCACCCCCAGATACGATTGTTCGGATTGCCAGCGATCCGGCTCTGCGCCGTAGCCAGCGTGTAGTGGCTGGCGAACGTCGGGACGAGCCGCGGTGCGAAGTTCTCGTCGGCCAGCGCGTAATGCGCGGCGAGCAGATGGTAAATCGTCGTCTGCGAATCGGGGACGTAGGCGTAGGTAAAGCCCGGGGGCACTTTTATCCAGCCGAAGAGCGAGTGGATGTGGTCGTTGGCAAAGCCGTCCATCCTCCCGCGATTCCATTCGTCGAGCAGCGCAAGGTGCGTGTGGCTCGGATCGCCGGGATTCTCGAGCGGCACCGGCTTCAGCGCGATCTTCGCACCGTCGACGATCGCCGTTTGCGACGTGTCGGCGCCGGGGTACGGACCGCCGTGCGCCAGGATCGAGGATGCGAAGAGATTGTCGAACGTGCGGTTCTCCTGCACGACGACGATGACGTGGCGAATCGGGCTCCCCGCGACCGGCTGGCCGAGCAGCGTGGGATTCGGACCAGAGGGGCTCGTCACGCCGCACAGACACAAGAGCGCGGCCGCCGCGGCGGCCGCGAGGCGTTTCATTGAATCAATCCGTTTTTGAGGACCAGCTGCGGCTCGCGGAGGAGGCGCACGTCGGCGCCGGCGTCACCGCGCAGGAGCAGGAGATCGGCCGGTTCGCCAACCGCGAGAATTCCCGTGTGCAGACCGACGAGCTCGGCGGCGACGCTAGTGGCCGCGTGCAGCGCCTGCTGCGCGGTCATGCCGAGCAGCGACCACATCAGTTCGACCTCGAGCGCGTAGTTCTCGTGGTAGTTATAGGGCGTGCCGGCATCAGAACCGCCGGCGATGCGCACGCCGCCCTCGTAGGCGCGGCGAATGTTCGCCAGCATCGCTTCGTTGACCGAGCGCGCCTTGTCGACGACGAACTTCGGCTGCTCGCCGCGTTCGATGTTCGCCAGAATGCAGGTGGGCGCGCTGAGCGTCGGCACGAGAAAGACGGCACGTTGCTTGAACAGCTCGATCGCCTCGTCGTCGAGCAGGGAGCCGTGTTCGATCGAATCGATGCCCGCGCGCAGGGCATTCTTGATGCCCTCGGTGCCGATCGCGTGCGCGGCAACGCGCAGACCGTGGCGATGCGCCTCGTCAATCGCCGCTGCAAGCTCGTCGGGGGTCAGCTGGGCGTTGCCCGGCACCGCCCCCTTGGTGAGGACCCCGCCGGTCGCGATGAGCTTGATGCAGTCGGCCCCCTCCCACATCTGCTCGCGCACCGCCTTGCGCGCGTCCCAGGGAGAATCGACAGCGCGTCCGATCGGCCAGCCGTGGCCGCCGGTCATGCAGAGCACCGCGCCGGAGGCGCGCATCCGCGGCCCCGGCACGCGACCCTCTTCGATGGCGTCGCGGACGTCGGCCGCAATACGATTCGAGCTGCCGACATCGCGAATGGTGGTGACGCCCGCTTTGATCGATTTGCGTGCGTTTTCGACGGCGCGCAAGAGACGTTGACTCGGGGTCGTCGCTTTGATCATGCCCATCAAATCGGGCTCGCCGCTTCCTTCGAGGTGTGCGTGCGCGTTGACCAAGCCCGGCGTGACGCTGGCGGCCTCGAGGTCGCGCTCCCCGCCGGCCGCACGCAGCTCGGCCACGCGTCCGTTCTCTATGACCAGATCGACGTTCTGTTTCGGCGGCTCAAGCGTACCGTCGTAGAGCAAACCTGCGCGTACGATCATCGCGCTCCTATTCCAAGCGGCTGCGACGTGAGTCCTTTACCGGCCGCCGCTCTAGCGGATCGTGAGGTTCGTGAGGCTCGCGATCCCGGTGATGACCAGCTGGACGGCAATCGCCGCGACGATGATCCCGACGATCCGGCCGATCGCGTCGACACCCGTCTCCCCGAAGAGCTTGGTAAGACGCTGAGCACCGCGCATGGACGCGTAGGTGATGAGAAAGACGATGATTGCGACCGCGACAAAAATACCCGCGTTGAGTACCCGGTGGTGCGGGCTCGGAAAGACGAGCGCGACGCTCGCAGTCAGCGCCCCGGGGCCGGTGATGATCGGAATCGCCAGCGGAAAGACCGCCGGGTCGGCCGGCGGTATCGGCAAACGCTTCGTCTGGTCGGCCGTCTGGCGATCGGTCTTCTCGTCGAAGACCATGTTGAAGCCGACCTTGAGCAGCAACAGTCCGCCGGCGATCCGGAACGCACCCATCTCGACGCCAAGCGCCTTCAGCAGCGCTTCACCGACAAAACCGAAGACCAGCAGCGCTACCGCCGCGATGGTCGTCGCGCGGCGGGCGATTTTGGCTTGATCCTCCGGCGTCCGCCCTTCGGTCAGCGTCGCAAACGCCGCGGCCGCTTCGATCGGATTGAGCATCGCGAGCAGCGTGATAAAGACGTAGAACGCGTCGCCGAACCAGCCCGTCAGCATGGCGACCAGCTCAGCTTCGCATGCGCGGCCTGGGCGGCGGCGATGGCCGCGTCGTCCACGGGCCGATCGACGAGCATCGTGAAGTGGCCCATTTTGCGCCGCGCGACCGCGTGGCGCTTACCGTAAACGTGCAGCACGATCGCCGGATCGCTCAGCAGATCGGCGACGCCGTCGAGGTGATCGCCGGTACCTGCGCCCAGAACGTTCATCATGATCGCATTGGTAAAGAGGCGCGGCGGGGAGAGCGGCAGATCGCAGATCGCGCGCACGTGCTGCTCGTACTGCGAGCATGGGGTGACGTCGATGGTGTAGTGGCCGCTGTTGTGCGGCCGCGGGGCGATCTCGTTGACCAGCAGCCGCCCTTGCGTCGAGAGAAAGAGCTCGAGGCAATAGGTTCCGACGATTCGCAGGCCGCGCCCGACGACCGCGGCCATCTCTGCCGCCTTAGCGGCAATCGCCGGTTCGACGCGCGCGGGCGCGACCGTCATCGCAAGGATCCCACGATCGTGCGTGTTCTCGGCGACCGGATAGGTGACGATTTCGTCGTTGGCGGCGCGAGTCGCGATCACGCTCAGCTCGCACGCCAGCGGAACGAGCCTTTCGAAGATCAGCTGGGCTGCGCCCGCGGCGGCGAGCGCGGCTCGGGCTTCTTCCAGCGAATCGGCCCGCCATTGCCCTTTGCCGTCGTAGCCGCCGCGGACCGTTTTCAGGACGGCCGGGAAACCGATCTCGGCGGCCGCTCGTCGTAAATCGTCGAGGTGTGAAACGGCGGCAAACTCCGTCGTCTCGAGCCCCTGCGCGCGAACGAACTCCTTTTCGAGCAGCCGGTCCTGGGTGACGCGCAAGACGCTGCTGCTCGGCGTCACACGGTACCCGAGCGACTCCAAATGGCGAACCGACTCGATTGCGATGTTCTCGAACTCAAAGGTGATCACGTCGCTGCTGCGTCCGAGCTCTTCGATCGCCGCTAGGTCGTCGTAGGCGGCGACGATCTGTTCGTCGGCGACTTGGCCGCACGGTGAGTGCTCCTGGGGATCGAGGGTCGTCACGTGGTAGCCCATCCGCTTCGCATCGAGTGCGAACATGCGTCCGAGCTGACCGCCGCCGATGACGCCGATTCTCTCGACGCTCTTCAATCGAGAGTGCTTGCAGCGGCGACGGCGTGCATTCGCGTAACGTACGCGACGAGGCGCTCGGCGACGGCGGGATCGTGCAGCGCGACGATCCTCGCGGCAAAAAGCGCCGCATTGATCGCACCGCCGATCGCCATCGCGGCCACCGGCACGCCCGGAGGCATTTGAACGATCGAGAGCAGCGAGTCCAGACCACCGGCGCGCGAGGTTACCGGTACGCCGATCACCGGAACGAGCGTCTTTGCGGCCGTCATCCCCGGCAGGTGCGCCGCACCGCCGGCGCCGGCGATGATTGCTAGGAGACCTCGTTGCGCGGCCGTCTCGGCGTACTCGAACATCTCGTCGGGCATGCGGTGGGCCGAGACGACGCGCACCTCGCAGGGAATCTCGAGCTCATCGAGCGTGTCGCGTGCCGGCGACATCGTTTCCCAATCCGAGCGGCTGCCCATGATAATGCCAACGATGGGTGCTCTTCCTGCTTGGGCCATCGCTGCGCGCTTCGCGGCTTCTACCAGGTTGTCATCCTGCGCCGAGTCGAAGGGCGTGTCATGTCGCGATTTCTCCTCGGCGTCAACTATTGGCCGCGCCACAGTGCGATGTATATGTGGCAGCGCTTCGATCGAAGTGAGATCGTCGAAGACATGACGCGAATCAAAGCCTTGGGCCTCGACGTCGTTCGCTTTTTCTTGATGTGGGAGGCCTTCCAGCCCGAGCCCGGTTCGATGGACTCCGAGGCGCTGCGGAAGTTCGACTCCGTCATGGACGCGATTGCGGCTGCCGGTCTGCGCGCGATGCCCACGCTGTTTTGCGGACACATGAGCGGGGTGAACTGGCTGCCCGCGTGGACGCTCGAGCGCGAGCCGACGAAGGGGCGCTTTCGGACGATCACCCGCGACGGCCCCGTCGACCGCGCGATCGGCGATTTTTACGCCGATCCATATCTGCTGCGCGCCCAAATCTTTTTTGCCCAGCGCGTCGGCGAGCGCGTACGCGAGCACCCGGCGATGCTGGCGTGGGATCTCGGCAACGAGTTTTCCAACTTGCGGCAGCCGGAAGGGCCGGAGGACGCCGCGGAGTGGAGCCTTCGCCTCACGCAGACGCTGCTCGAAGCCTCGGGCGCCGGTTCGACCGGCGGAATGCACGGCGAGGATCTCGACCACGATCGCAATCTGCGCCCGTCGAGCATCGCGCAACCGTGGATCTTCCCGACCATGCACGGATACCCGGTCTACAGCAGCTGTGCGCGCAACCGTCTCGATACGAACGTCGTCCCTTTTCTCTGCCAGCTGCAGCAGTCGTTCAGCGGCAAAGCGGTGCTCTTCAGCGAGCTCGGAAACCCCGAATGCCCGCCGGGCGTCAACCGCGTCAGCGGCTTCGCCTGTCTGGACGAGAACGAAATGGCGCTCTACGGGCGCGGCGCGATCGACCGGCTTCACGCGCGCGGCGCCCTCGGGGCGTTCTGGTGGTGCTGGGCCGACTACGATCTCACGCTTGCGCCTTTACCGCCCTTCGATCGTGCACCGCACGAGCTGCGTTTCGGCGTCGTTCGAAGTGACGGCAGCGAAAAACCGATCGCGCAGATGCTCTCGCAGTTCGCCGCCGAGCAGCGTGAAGTGATGCCTGCGCCGGCGCCGATCGCCGACGAGGCCGAGCACTACGATGGACTGCCGCAGAGCATCGAACGTGAGTACCGGGCCTACTGCCAGACGCATGCCTGACGCGCAACGCACGCTGATCGTGACCGGCGCGAGCTCCGGTATCGGCGCGGCCTTGGCGCGGCTGGCGGCCGGCAACGGCTACCGGCTGGTCGTCGTCGCGCGCCGAGCCTCCCGCCTCGACGAGCTCGTGCAAGCGATTCGCGAACGGGGCGGGACTGCCGTCGCGGTGGCCGGCGACATAACCGCTCCCGCGATGCCGGAGCGAATCGTACGCACCGCGGCCGATGCCTTCGGACGCATCGACGTCGTCGTCAACAACGCAGGTGCGGGAACGTTCGGTTCGCTACTCGAGCAAAGCGACGCCGAGATCGAAGCGCAGTGGCAGCTCAACGCGGCGGCGCCGCTACGAATTGCACGGGCTGCCGTCGGCCACCTAGAGGCGGTGCACGGCCAGCTCGTCTTCCTCGGTTCCGGCGCCGCGCGGGTTCCGCTTCCGCAGTACGGCGCGTACGCGGCGGCAAAAGCGGCGATTCGGGCCGCGGCAATTCAGCTGCGGCGCGAACTGCGCCGGCGGGGCATCTCCGTTACCTACGTCGATCCCGGGCTCGTCGACACCGAGTTCCATACCTCGATCGGAATCGTGCGTTCCGATGAGGTGCGCGCCGCCGATCCGCAACGCGTCGCGCGGCGGATTTTGCGCGGCATCGCGCGCCGCGCGGCGGTCGTCAACGCCGTGCCGTGGCAGACCGCGGGGACCGCGCTCGGCGAATGGTTCGGCACGCTGGCCGATCCAATCGTCGTTTCGCGTTTTTCGGCGCGGCGGAGCACGTCGTGAGCGACGCATTCGAACGCGCGCTGGAACCGCTCGGGCGCCGGATGGAACGCGTCAAGCTCCCGATGCAGTTTCTGCGCGAGGCGCTCGTGCCGGGCACAACGCTCTCGCTCAATAATCTCGCGATGCGCTGGGCCGGGATGCCGAACAAGAACGAGCGCGCCGCCATGCGCGAAGCGCTCGACGCCCTCGAAACGGCGGGCTTCCTCGAAGCGGCCGGCGACGAAACCTGGAAAGTGTTGCGCCCCGCGGACTAGGCCGCGAACGTAAGGCGCCCAAAGCGGCGCGTGTGTGACAGGCGTTAGATGCGCACGAGGCGCTTGACACCGATGGCGGCAAAGAAGAGCAGCGTCGCCAGCAGCACGATCGTGGCGCCGCTCGAAGCGCGCACGTAGTAGGAGAGGTAGAGCCCGCCAACGGTGCTCGCGGCGCCGAAGAGCGCGGCTAAGGCCATCATCGGCGAGAAGCGCGACGTCAGCTGATACGCGGCGGCTGCGGGGGTGACCAGCAGCGCCGCCACCAGCACGATGCCCACGGCCTGCAGCGATACGACGATCGTCAGCGCGAGCATCACGAGCAGCGTGTACTCGTAGGCGGGCGCGGCAATGCCGCTCGCCTGGGCGACCACCGGGTCGAACGTCGTGTAGAGCAAACCGCGAAAGAGTACGGCGACCGCGACCGCGACGACGGCGCTCAATGCGACGATCAGCCAGAGATCCTGCGCCTGCACGGCGAGAATATCGCCGAAGAGAAAGCTCTGCAGATCTACCGCGTAGCTGCGCTGCTGGCTCATCAGATAGACGCCGAGCGCAAACATCCCCGTGAAGAGCACGCCGATCGTCGTGTCGAGCGAGATTCTGCCGCGGCGATGCACGAATCCGATGCCGACCGCTGTGAGCACGGCGACGATGCCGGCACCGATGTAGAAGTTGGCGCCGCGCAGATAGGCGATCACGATGCCGGCGAACGAGGCGTGCGCGATGCCGTCGCCGATGAACGAAAGCTTGCGGAGAACGACGTAGGTGCCCATCGTCGAACACAAGAGCCCGACGGCCAGCGCCGCCACAAAGGCCCGCTGCATGAACGCGTAGTGAAACGGAACGGTCAACGAGTCGAGGCTCACGAGCGGATCTCGGGGTGCGCGGCATGCGCCGCGTGCGGCTCGTGATCGTGCCGCAGATGGCCGTGGGTATGCGTGTGTTCGCGGATCGCGCTATACGCACCCGACTCGACGACCTCGCGCGGCGTTCCGAGCGCGAGGACGCGGCGATCGAGCACGAGCAGGCGGTCGAACCAGTCGTCGACGCGATCGAGATCGTGGGTCGACATCAGGACGGGCAAGCCGCCCCCGACGAGTTCGCGCACGATCTTGCGCAGCGCTTCTTCCGTCGCGGCGTCGACGCCGGTCGTGGGTTCGTCGAGCAGCAGCAGCTCGGGCTCCTGCGCAATCGCGCGGGCGACGAACGCGCGTTGCTGCTGACCACCCGAAAGGTTCGCGATGTGCCGCCCGGCGAGGTTCTCCATGCCGACGACATGCAGCGCCTGATGTACTGCCTCGCGGTCGTGCGCGCCGAACCGCTGCCAAAAATGCAAACGCGCAAAGCGGCCCATGGCGACCACGTCCCAGACCGTCGCCGGAAAGGACCAGTCCACCGCTTCGACCTGCGGCACGTAGGCAATCGAACCGGCCCCGAGCTTCTTGGGGATCGACCCCAGCACGCACAGTTCGCCGCTCGAAGCCGTCAGCAGGCCGGCGATCGTCTTGAGGAGCGTCGACTTGCCGGAACCGTTCGGGCCGATAATCCCCAGCGCTTCGCCGTAATGCGCGGTAAACGTCGCGCCGACGAGCGCGGTAAAGTCTTCGTAGCGCACGACGAGATCGCGCGCTACGACGGCTTCACCCTTCATCTGAGCGATTGGACGATGACGCTCGTATCGTAGGTCAGCATCGCGATATAGTTGGCGACGCGCGGATCGGTGCCGATGGAGTCGTCGTACAAGTTCTCGACGATTTTGATGTTCGCGCCTTGCGCCATCGTTTCGAGGATTTTCGGGCTGTACTCCGGCTCGCTGAACAGGGCGCGCACGTGGTGCCGCTTAGCGAGATCGATCAGCTCGGCAATCTGCTGCGGATTGGGCTCCTGGCCGGGATTGCGCTCGACAAAGCCGAGCGTCACGATCCCGAAGCGGTCGTTGTAGTATTGCCAGGCGTTGTGATAGACGATCATATAGCGCTGTGCGGGCGGGATCATGTTGATTTGCCGCCGGATCTGCGCGATGAGCTCGTCGAGCCGGTGGTTGTAGCGAAACGCATTGAGCCGATAGGCGTCTGCGTGCGCCGGGTCGACCGTGATGAGCGCGTCGCGAATCTTGTCGACGTAAGCTTTGGCGAGCACCGGATCCATCCACAGATGCGGATTGAGATTCTTCACCGGCAGCCCTTGCGCGCAGACCACGATGTGAAGCTTCGAGGCTCCGGCATCGTGCAGGAGCCGGTCGAGCCAGGTTTCGAGACCGGCTCCGTTCTCGACGAGCAGCTGCGCGTCGGCGATGCTCGCGACGTCTTGCGGCGCCGGAGCAAACGTCTCGGGTGAGGCGCCGATCGGCACGATGTTACGGACGCTGACGTACTCGCCTCCCACTCCTTGCACGAAGGAGTTGAGCGTTGAGATCGTTGTCGCGACGTTGATCTTTCCGACGGCGGCTTCGCCGGCGTTCTGCTGCGACGCGCCGTGCGCGCAGGCAGCGAGAGCCAGTGCGAGCGCGACGAGGACTAACTGCAGTCTCGGCATGTTCCAGAAAACTCCATCGCGTGGCCGTCGATCCGAAAGCCGTGCAGCGCCCGCAGTGATTCCGCAAACTGCTCGGTTGCCGCGCAGTCGACGTCCTCGACGCGGCCGCACGAGCGGCAGATCGCGTGGTGGTGATGCGGCGCGGGGCCGCAAAGCATGTAGCTCGTCTCGCCGTCGGCCTCCGCGCGTTCCGTTACGTCGCCCTTGGTGCGCAGGTGATCGAGCGTTCGATAGACCGTCGATAGCGAAACGGGTGCTCCCATGCGTCTGAGGCGCTGATGAATCTGCGCTGCGGAGAGAAAGCGCGGCTCACGCGCGAGGATGGAAGCAATCCACTCGCGCGGGCGCGTGACGTACTCTGCCCGGCTGGCCACGGCCTATCTCATTTGCGAATAGTTCGCAAAATCCCCTAATGCGGTGAAGGGGTGGTCAGCGGTGTCGGGCTCGGGCAGGTGGCGGCGAGCGCTTTGGCTTTGTCGCGTATACCATCCCGCCAATAGGCAGAGGTGTCGGCCCAGCTCGGCAAGGTGAGATCGACGGCGGCGGCCCGCGTCTGCACCTTAGGAACGATGTCTTTGAAGATGGCGGGCACCGCACCCCCGCCTTCGTTGATGAAGTTGGCCATATCGAGCCACGCATCGGCGAGCATGATCGTGGGAAGGGCCTGAGCGGCGGCCGGACACGAAGCGTTCAGCTTCGCGGCGACATCGGCTTGGAGCGTCAGCGCCCAGGCGGCGGTTGCCGCGACCTCGGCAAAAAGCGAGGCACGGACTGAATCGCCGGAGCAGATGCTGTCGAGGATCTCGCGCTCCTCCTGCATCGTCGTAAGCACTTCGGCTACGGCGCTGTAGCGTTCGAGCAACTGCGATGGACTGTTCCCGGCCGGGTGGCGATCGTAGTCGCGGATGCGGGCGTAGCCCTCATCTACCGTCTGACTGTTGCAGCGACCGGCGGCCGCAGCTGGAAGGGGCAGTGGAGCCTGCATGCTGCCAAGGGCAACCGTGGCGCATAGGAGGACCAGCAGGCCGAATGCACGCGAGCGCTTCCTCATTGGTTTTGACAGGTGCCCAGCCCGGCGCGTACAATCCTCCAGGTCGCTTCGGCGGACCCTTGGGGATGTAGCTCAGCTGGTAGAGCACTTGCTTCGCATGTAAGGGGTCGGGGGTTCGAGTCCCCCCATCTCCACCAAGAAACGCGCCGATTTCATAAGGCTTTTTGGAATCGGCGTTTGATTTTTCGGAACGGCATCCGATTTTTTGACGACCATTTGACGACCAATCTCGACGGTCGCGAAAACGCGATCCATCGTTTCGGCTGCCTGTCGGCGTGCGCCCTCGAACATGTGACCGTAACGGTCGAGCACCATGCGTGTATCGACGTGGCCGTTGCGTCGCGCGACCAAAATGGGGTCAGCACCCTCCTCAATGAGGAATGAGTTGGAGGAATGGCGCAGCGAGTGAAAGTCCACGTCAGGTAATTCGGCGCGGCGCAGTAACGGCTTGAAGGTACGGCGGATGAAGTTACTCTTGCGCAGCGGGTTGCCTTGGCTGTCGGTGAAGACGAGCCAGCCATTGTAGCCGTCGGCACGGCGGGCGCTGTGCCAAGCTCTGAGCGCGCGCAGAGTCAGGTCGGGGAGTTCCAACGTGCGCCGGGAGGCTTTAGTTTTGAGCGGTCCGAGCGTAAGCCTACCGGCGACATCCTCCGTTAGTTGTCGCACAATGGCGATGGTGCGCTTTTCGAGATCGACGCAGTCCCAAAGCAATCCAAAGAGTTCGCCCTCGCGCATCCCGAGCGTCGCAGCCATGATAACGAGCACCTGGGTTTGCCCCTCGGCCATTTCCATTAGCCGCTTTGCCCCGTAGCGATCGAGAACGAGCTTCTCCTTCGGCTCGTAGCGTGGTGCGGACACAAGAGAACAAGGATTGAAGATGATCTTGCGTTCCCGGAACAGCGCGTTGAGCGCGGCATTAAGGGTCGCGTGTACTTGCTTGCGGGTGGCGGTGCCTACCTCGAGCTCCTTCAGCTTCCGGAGCAGCACCTTGACATCATCGACATCCAGGTCGGCAACGCGACGCGCGCCGATGTGCGGGACGATGTGGCGGTCGACGGCGTGCCTTCGCAAGCGATAGGTGTTGGCTCGCCACTCTCCGTCTGCTAGCCATTGTTCGAGGTATTCTTTTAGCGTGAGGTCGAGATCCATGGGGAGTGCATGGCGAGCCGCATAGCGGCGCATCTGCTCGGCGACGTCCTGGCGCGTCTCACCGTAAAAGCTCTTGCGCGCGAGTTTGCCGGCACGTGCCCCGGTGCGCAGCTTCCCTTCCCATCGGCCATCCTTCCGCCTATGGAGTGTCCCTTCGCCACGTGCTCGACGAGCCATGACCTAGCGACGATTTCTGTGACGCATATCAACGTGACGCTGAATGCAGTCACGGACAGCGGCCGGCCGAAAGCGGCGCGAGCCACCGAGCTTCACCGATTCTAAGAGGCCCCTGCCGATCAGCTCGTACAGTTTCGATTTTTTGCAGCATAGGGCGGCACATACTTCTTGGGTGTCCATCAGCGGTTCGACTTCATGATGACGTTTGGACTCCATGCTTAAGAAACCCTATGGGCAGTATCATTGAATTAATGCTCGTCAGAGGCGCAAAGCGCGAATCGCTCTGACTGCCGATTTTCACCCGCATTAATATGCGGGTGAAAGTGCTGCTTATCTCTGCACCACAATTATCGCTTGCCGCTAAGAAACAGTCAAGGCTTGCAGCACCCGTGTAGGAGCGCCTGCAATCCGAACTCGAGTTGTGTGGAGGTCGTCGAGTCGGGTATGGCTCACTGTGCCACTTCGACGAGACCGCTCGACCCAAGAGTAATCGTGCTGCCGTCCTGAAGCCACAGACGGACCGCATCGTCCTCAGTAGAACCCTACGTCTACGATTAGTTCGAAACCCGCGAGCCGCCGGACCAGCATGCCGCTTTCAATCTCCGTCGCGCGCGCGAAGGTTGTGCCGTAGATTTCGATCATCGCTTTCCTTCCGCGGCCTCGACACTGGCGCTGCCGCAAGGAGGAGTAACAGCGCGCGTAGGGACCCACGCGCAAGGCCGAAGCGGAGCGCAGCCGCGTCAGCGGTTGCCTTGCGCGCGGGAGCGCCAGCGCGGTAGCTTGGCCGGTGGCGGCGCCGATATCGAGGCCGCGGTTGGAGTACGAGCGCTTTTTCGCAGTCTGTTAGACAGCCGTTTAGGTTCCGAGCATCAAGCCCGAGAAAAGTCCACCAGAATAATGAAATTCTGCAAGCGCCAACGGGAATCGAAAGCGATACCACAGCGCAACCCGAGACGACTGACGACGACGGAAATGGGCACTTCTAAGGAAGATGCCGCGTTTCATGTTGTCTCCGGTTGCCGCGGGTTGTCGGAAGTATGTGGGCCAAATGTGGGCCACACAAACCTCTCGCGGCCGTTGACTCAAGGACTAGCTGTCGGCGCAGGCTCTGGTGGATAGTAGGATCCCGGCACGACCGCGCTTCGATCGCCCTTCTTCCAGACTCGACCGGCGACGAACCGCAGTTCTTGGGCGCTGCAGATCACGTTAGCGGGGCGGATCGGGAGTCCCACGATAAAGTGATACAAGAGGGATCGCTGCGATCGGTGACCCCTCTTGGCTTCGCCAACTGTCAGTGTTTGTTGGCTTTCCAGATCTTCATTATCGGCTTCGTACTTGGTCGATTTTTATAGTCAGTCTCGTAAGGCATCCCCTTATTGGCAACATTTGTGATCGCGGCGGACTAGAGAACGCCGTGCGCAGCGCCCATCGGGCTTGCGCACCGGTGGTGCGGAACACTTGTCCGCTGGTGCGCCGGCAAGGCGAGGTTTCGTCGACGGGCCGCCTTCCAGCGGCGAAAGAGCGAACACTTGTCACGTGGCACACTGCTTCAACGCGCTCGTCCGATTCCGCGTAACTAGGCGAAAGCGCCGGGTCCCGCTCTCCCGCTCTGAGGTACACGTGCGCGTGCGCGCGCACACAAGCTGCAGACAAATGACGGCTCAACGTGCCTCCAACGACATCGCGGATCACGAGCGTCGATGCTTTTTTCCCATGCTTACTACCGCCCCCTGGGGAGCGTAGAGGCTTTGCGTCACCTCCTTCGTGGGAGTCGAGCCGCCTGCCGGATAGGGCCAGACTTCGGCCGCGCCAGTGTTGCTGTTCGCGTTTGCATCTGCTCCGACCAAGGTGGCGCCCTCAGGATGCGCGCGATTCTGGCCGGTCACCCAAAACTGATAGACATCCGTCGCACCACCGAGACTTGTCGACCCTACGACGGTCGCTTGGTCAAGCTGTGATAACCACGATGGGTCTGCAAGAGGACCGGCGGCCGATCGCCTTTGGTTCTCCCGTGTTCGATGTCTCGCAACTCTGCAAGGAAGAGGACCTCTTACTCATTTCACGGACGATGCGAGAGCGTTGGCCGAAAGGATCGGGCGGAAAACGCCGGTTCGGGCGCTACATGGCGCGGCATAGGGTGCTCGGCTATCAGACTTGGAAGGAGGATTAGGTCCGTCACTCCGATATTCGCAGACGATCCAGGGACTCGGGCGACTCGATTACCTTGCGGATGTTTCCACGCCACCAAGGTTTGCCTATGGATCAAACTCGCTCTTAACGCCTTCAAGAGCGGAGTTAGCGCCCTTTGGGGGTCGAGCAATCTCGACTTCCTCGCCTTCACCATACCGTGCTCGGTAATAGAAGTGCCCGCCCTCGTACCGCATAACTTCTGGTAGTAGCGCCTCTTCCATTGGTTTATTATTTATCATGCTCTCATTTCGGTCAAAGCGAGGGGATAGATCGACGTAGAGAAGTCGCCTAACCCGTTCTTTTTGTTCCTCAGTCCATTCGTTTTGGGCGCCACCCGCGCAGATTAGTAAGAACCCCATGTATTCGAGATAGCTCCGCGACGTTGCTGGGTAGAAGCGGTGCACGACATTTTCATGGATGCGCTCCCAGGTCTTGTGCGTAAATGGCCTGCGAAAATTCAAGCAAAGGGACGAGGTGTCACGGCCCACGAGGCCTCCCAACAGTTCCACGACTGTTATCTAGGACCGTTGAATGTCTACGGCCTTGTCAATCGTGGCAAGCTGCGTCAACGCATCGCAGGCCGCCTGAGCAAATCCTGCGGCAATGGATAAGCGCGAATGGAAACCTTCGATATCTGCCGCCGCTTCACTCTCCACGATTGTAGGATGCCACTCGCTCGGATTAGCAATAAAAATGCAATCGCGCCCAAGCAGCGACACAATCTTGTCAACCGCATCCCATGCGCTCATGCGAGCCTCGCTGTCCCCTTTTTGCGCCTCCTTCGCTATCCGATAGCAGAGATCGCCGAGCACTTCACTTAGGTACCTCAATCCCCGATTGATTCGTCCGGCAGACACTTCGCCACTTGTGAGGTAGGTCCGGATCGCCCGCGTTAATGCTTCAATGAATATGTCGATGCCTTGTGAGGCCATCGTGACTCGCATCGTATAATCGAGGGCCGGATAATCAAAGAGCCCGAAACTCTCTAAGAGCCGAGGGGAGCCGAAGATCGTTTCGTATATATTGAACGCGTGGGCGAGCCCATCAGCTCGATACTGCTTGTATAAGAACGAATTCGGATCGGCATAGAGGCTTCTCATCAAGGCTGGGATACTAGCGGGGGTGTATCCGGCCGAAAACCCGACCTTCTCGGTAACCAAGAAGATGTGTTGGAGTCCGGCGAGCCGTTTGGTGGTTAACTCTCTCACTACGCCGTCATCCGTAAGGATCACATCCAGAACTGCACGAGCGTAACGGCGCCCTTCGGTGGCGTTCAGACTTCCTGCTCCATCGGCCAGCGTCGTAAAATTGTAAAGCAGTACGTCGAGCGCGGCTGCTCGATCGTCCGTCGCGGCCAAGTGCCATCCAAGCGTGTGATAAAACCGAGCCGCATTTCGTACGTTAAATAGGCCCCTTCGAATGCTAGCCAGGAGCAGCAAGGATACCGGTGCGGCAACGAACGAGAGATATGCCAGCACCTGATACGGGAACGATTCGAATAACCACGCCGGGTGCCAACATGGCTGAAATCGGTCTAGGCCGACCGCGATTATCGTTAGCACCGCGCCGACCAGAGCAAGAATAAGAAAGAGATAGCGTTGCCAAAAAGGCCTGATCTGTAGCACGACGGTCCACGTAGGCCTTCGCAGTTGGTAGACCGCAAGGACGAGGCCGATTGCGGCTAGAGCGCCGCCAAAATCCAGGTACATCGCGGTAACAAGCCCTCCAGATAGCGCACCGCGGAACCAGGTCGTAGTTCAGCAGACCGTGGGGAGAAGCACTCGAAGTCCCGCTAGGCAGGCGCAGGCTGTCGTTTCAGCCCTGCCGTGCCCCTTTCCTCGACCTGGCTGAGAGCTGCCTCAAGCCTTGCAATCGTCTCAGGTTGCGGCGTACTTCCCGCATTGACGAACTCCTGAACATGACGACGGCTCAGCCCGCTCTCCCGCGAAACCGCCTTAATACCGGCCTCGCGTACTCGCGCGCGCAAGACGTCGAGCGCCTCTGCGGGGTTGACGTACTTGATCATGCTCGTCTCGCTAAGCATCTCCGCTGTCAGCGCCTCATCGCTATCGGTCGGGTCTACGATAACTTCCTTACCGATAAGGGTCACCGACTCAACGCGAACAGGCCGTGCGATCGTCAAACCGCGCATCGTGTTAGGACCCGGCTCCGCTCCATCGGCGCAGAGGCGCTTGACCTCGAAGCTGTCGAGTGTCCCATGTAAAACGCTCTCATACGAACGAAAACGGCGCATTGGCGTCAGCTTCCCGCAACGCAGGCAACACCATTCCTGCGAAAGCCAATCAGCCGGATTATCAAACAGGAAACATGATGGCCGCTGGTCGCCGCAACAAGCAGTGAAGCCTTGTGCAAAGTCGCTAAAGGAACGTGTTGGCGTTGCAACGATGAGAAAGTCGAATGGCCTGATACTCGGATTCCGCAGGTAGGGCTTCATAACTGACCACGTTGAGAGGGTCAACTGTGCTAAAGCGGGCTGCTGCTCCCAGACAAACGATTCGATCGGCCGTCCGAACGCGCGTACCTTCCGTTGCTACGCGAGCCGAATCCATTCGCGGTCACGGTCTCCAGCGATCGGCGATTGATATTGCCCGAGCGCGTGCGCGGAGTATTTACGGATTACCGGAGCGTCGTTCGAGTCGAGATTAAAGAGGGCATACACTTTCTCCGAAACGCCGTAGAACCAGAGCTGCGTTGGCGTCTTCTTATCGCCCGCAAAGTTCTCGGCCTCGGGTTTCAAAAGTGGACCCGTTCCGCTGCGATACGGGTTAAGCGCTTCGAAGCGCTCGCGTATTTCCTTGATGCTCTTCCAAGAAAGTGCGCGCACGCTGTGCCGACCATCGGCGAGGCGATACGGACCCCCATCGCATGGTACGAGCTTGCTTTGCTCCGATGCCACGACGATAAGACTGTCGGTGTCGCAATATGCGACTTCGCCCCCTGCCTTTGCAACGTCATGGAATCCGAGCGCCAGCAACAGGCGCGCTCCAGCCGTGACAAGCGATGCGGTCGGGAAGAAGCAGAACCGTCCGGGGCTCTCGGGCCGATTGACGTAGGTCGTGAAGTCGCTCTCAGCATAGACCTCGACGGCTCGCGGCGTCGGCTCAATGTCTGGATCAATGTCAGCGGGATTCGTTTCGGCAAAGTCGCCATACGATCCGGAGTTCGCAACGACTTTGAACCCGGTATTGCGTAACTCGTCATCAAGCGGATTGTCGCTCACGCGTTTCCGTTCCTCGATGAGAACACGGAAGAAGTCATCCGTGCGAGGATCAATCGTCACCTCGCCCCGAAAGGCGACCGACCGAAGCGAGTCCTGAACGCCGACCGGACGCAGCCTCCAAGCCTTCACGATGCGAGGGAGCGGTTCACCCGCGATCGCCGCCGCTGCGAGGTCAGGTCCCGCGTACCATAGTGGATGCTCGGACTCAACCGGTCCGAGGACGATGTTTCTCAGCGACTTGGCGTATTTCGTTGGAACCTCTACGCGCGCTGGAAGAAACGCCCCGTTGGGTTCGACCTGGGCGAAGAATGCGAGCTTCGGCCATTCCGATTTGTCGAAGAGAATCTCTGGCTTCTCGGAGACCGCAGCGAGAAGTGCCTGAGCCTCCTCCGGGTCTACGGCGATCGGCTCAAGTCTCTGGGGAATCAGGTGTTCAAACCAGACACTCAGGAGCGAGAAAACGGTCGGGTACATGGACGCGAAGTCGAGATAGACACATGGAACGGCGATTACGGGATCAGCCTGCGGGTATTGTACGGCAAGCTCCGTATTGAGGACGGGATTGGCCCGCATCGTCGCTCGATCGCCCTCGACCGCGCGGGCTCAGGACTCGAACGGCTTGTCCTGCTAGGCAAAAGCGGAACGGTCACGCTTGAGGCCCTCGCATGGCTGCGCGCGATTGGCGCGACACTTATCCAGCTTAATCCCAATGGCGAGGTTCTCGCACATTCGGTTCCATTTGGATACGACGGCTTGCCGATCCGCCGCCCGCAAGCGCTCGCCGTCGCGACCGGACTCGACGTGGAAGTCGCGCGAGGTCTCATCGCACAGAAGCTCAACGGCCAGCGCGCTAATCCCTCACGCCTTCGTGTAAACCTTCAAGGCTTCGATGCGCTGTGTGAGACGCTGGATCGCGTGAACTCCATCGAACAGGTGCGCATTTGCGAGGCACAGGCAGCGGCGATCTATTGGAATGCGTGGTCATCCGTGCCGATACGGTTGCGAGGTCGGGACCTTGCTCGCGTCCCGGCGCGATGGGCGCGGTACGATTCCCGCTCTTCGATCCTGACCGGCGCACCTCGCGCCGCGACTAATCCGGTTAATGCATTGCTCAACTATACGTACGCGCTTCTTGAATCGGAAGCGCGCCTCGCACTCCTCGGCGCTGGTCTCGATCCGACCTTAGGCGTGCTGCACGCCGACCAGAGGAATCGCGATTCGTTTTGCGCTCGATGCCATGGAACCCGCTCGGCCCGATGTAGACGCGTTTCTGCTCGATCTGCTGGAAGGTCGGACTTTCATCTCGCGCGACTTCGTTGAACTTTCAAATGGAGTCTGTCGAGTTGCCGCACCGTTGACCCATGAACTCGCACTGACGCTGCCGCATTGGCGCGAATGTCTGCGGCCGATCGTGGCAAACCTCGCACAAACGTTCCGCGACGCGCTCAGTAATCGAAGCATTGAACCTCGCATGCGTTCCGTTAGCGCGGCCGTGCGTCGAACGAAGGCCGGAGCCCAGCCTTCCCCGCTCTCGCATACGCCTCGCAAAACCTCGCAGCCCCGGCCGTATGCCGCCAAGCTGTGGGGCGCCCCTCATGCGGAGGGCCTCGCAGCGAACTCGATCCCTTGTGCGTTGTGCGGTAAGCCGGTACTCAAGCGTCGGCGCCGTCATTGCGACGAATGCATGCCCAAAGCTCGTCGCGAGCATGGCCTGCGCGCAATCGAAGCCGCTCGCAAAGCCCTCGCGGCGCAGACCGCAAGCGGTAACGATCCGCGCCGCGATCCTGGGATGAACCAGAAGCGAGGCGAGGCAATCGGCGAAGGGCACCGCCAAAACCGACTGTGGACGCAGGGGCATCGTGGGAGTGCTCGCGATGATGCATGGTTCATGCGCGAGGTCGTGGCCAAGCTCAACCACCTTACCCTGAATGCGATTGCGAAAGCGACGGGCTTGTCCCTCGCAGCCTGCTCGCGCATTCGCGCTGGGAAGCGGGCACCGCACCCACGGCACTGGGACGCTGTGGTCGCACTAACCGACGGCTTGAAATAGGGGGATATCTATTACCGTTAGCCCCTACATCTGCATGTCGCAGTGATTTATCTTACCTGAGTTGTGGTCACTCTGCTGCGCTGCGAGCCATTGGTGAATGGCTGAGATCAGAGTTTGATCGGTACTGCCGAGAGTAATCGCTGCTCCACTCGGCGTTTCGAAGTAGTGTACTGACATACGAGAAGAGCCCGCTTTTAACTGAACTAGGCCGGGCATACTCTTTCCGTGGATATACGCCGGGGCGGAGTAGTCACCCCGCGCAAACTTCGCTGCCTCCTGAAGCAAATGCGACCGAACGAGCGCGATCTGCGTAGGATTCATGTCGTGAACTACGATTTCAACGACACCTCCAGTTGCGCTTGGCAAGAACATGTGCATCGCTTGGGCCTGGTCGAACGGCATCACCTGCTCGCCGTGTTCCATGACCATATTCTGGTGCGCATCATCCGCTCGAACTACAAATGGGAATGCAGCGAGCACCAAAGCCATGATGGCCGTATAAGCATTACGCTTCATTAAGTACCTCGGATAGAAGAGAGAGTGAATCCAAGAGGGCCTCGCGCTTCTGCGCGGGTATTGCATCAAAGACCTTAGCGAATCGCGCCCGCCGCGAAGCGGAGAGACGATGCACCGCCTTTGATCCAGCCGCGGTCAGCCGGAGCCTCAACAATCGAGAATCGTCCTTGTCCCTCAAGCGGTCGAGCCAGCCGCGTTGTTCGAGCATCTTAGATAGTCGGCTGACGGTGCTCTTCTCTAAATGCAGTCGCGCGGCGAGCTCATTTTGAGAGATGCCAGGGTCGTGGGCGAGCTCGAAAAGCGCCTGAGCTTCCCCCACGGAAATCGGCGCTCCGCAAGGGGTTTGGTCCGGCCGATGCAATCCGAGCGCGCGGATCAATCCGACGATCTGCTGCTCGAAGGTAACGGGCGAGACCCCGGTAGTTCGACGGCTCAACAGTTGCATAATACAACTATTCCGACGCCTCGTCAATCAAAAAGTTTCTATACTGCTCTCGCGAACGATCTTAGCTGATGCAAGGCAGTCTGGCGCTCGATCTACTATTAGGCCTCGCACTTGGCTACGTCGCGGGTACGTTCGGGATTACCGGAGGCGTTATCGCGGCGCCGATCCTCGGCTTTCTCGGCTTCAGTCAACAACTGGCTCAGAGGACCAGTCTTGTGATGCAACTTCCGGTCGGCGTCATCGCACTTTGGCATACGCCCGCCGAAGCCGCCTAGACAGGCGTTTGATTGCAGCAACCGCAGGCGGTTCCGCGATCGCAACCTTCATCGGCGCGCACATTGCAGTTCACCTGGCAGAACAGTCCATGCGGAAAGGCTTGGCGGTTTTCCTCGCAGCTTTGGCAACGTTCACGATCTTCAGCGCATTTTGGCGACAAGCTATGACCAGGAGGCTTCAATGGCCCTCTGCATCGGCGATCGGAGCGAGCGGAGGATTCTGCTCTGGGCTGTTCGGAGTTGGGGGGGCGACGTTTACGATCCCGTTGTTCGCGTTACTTTTCGGGCTCTCTCAAACGGAGGCCCAAGGTATGGGGATCGCTGTTGTGCTGCCCGCAATAGTGATCGCGATTTCGACTTACACACTTGCAGGCTTTGCAGATTGGCGCGTCGGTCTGATACTAGGTACCGGAGCCGTTCTTAGCGTCGGTTTCGGAGTTGCTCTCGCGCACAAACTGCCGCAACGTGCGCTGCGTGTGGCGCTCTGCATGATTCTATACGTTGGTGCGTTGGGGTTATGGTTTCGTGGTTGAGACCTTCCGATTCGCCGCGAGTTTCGCATCCGCCGAAAGTAGTTTGCTGGGCCACGAGGAAAACAGGATAAGCAATTGGAGCACCTAGTCAATAGGCCGCGAGCCACCCTTATACGGCACGCCTTTGTTCTCGAATGGTTAACCGTTGCGTGGATGATCATAGAAGCTGCCGTCGCCATTACTACGTCTATCATGGCCCGCAGCCTTGTCCTAATGGCATTCGGTCTGGACAGCATCATCGAGCTTTCATCCGCCGGTGTGCTAATGTGGCGATTAGCGGTCGAACTAAAAGCGGGTCTCGCATTTCCCGAGGCGATTGAAATACGCGCGAGCAAGGTAGCTAGTGCGTTGCTATTCGCTCTAGCAGCGTATGTAATCCTGACGGCCGGGTCGAGTCTTTGGTACCGGGTCGGCGCGGACTTCTCGCTCGCCGGACTGCTACTAGCTGTCATTTCCATCCCGGCAATGTACGCGCTCGCTCGGGCTAAGCTCAAGACTGCGGAAAACCTTGGGAGTCGAGCATTGCGTGCGGATGCTATCGAGGCGATTACCTGCGGCTATCTCGGTGTGGTCGTAGTTATCAGCCTCGTCGCGCAACTGATTTTTCGTGTTTGGTGGGTCGATGGCGTTGCCTCACTAGCGGTTGTGTTCTTTCTTGTAAGAGAGGGCAGGGAAGCCTGGCGCGGATACGACTGCTGTAAGTGATGTTGGCGCCCCGATCCATCATGCTCGGGCACCCATCGCGAGCCGATGCAAAAGCCGTACACTATAGGTTGTTTTGACACGCTGCAAGTTTTTGCAAAAGTAGCTCGCAAACCCCACGAGCTTCGTGCGACGGTCGAGACGTGGCGCGCGATTGCGAAACGCCCCATTTTACGGGATTGTTTGCGATCACACGGATCGCCGAGCGAGGGTAGGGGGCGCCGTTTCGAGCCCCTTCCTCTATGCCCGCAGAGCCGCGTTGCGGGATAGGAGTTAGAGCCTCCCAAAACGAGCCCCCCGGCCAGGCTGAGCTGCCATGCCGCTGCGAATCGGGTCGACCGTTGACCCCAAGAATGGAGACATGGGACCGCGCGCCATCACTGTCGTCCCCACGAACGTTGGGAAGCTGAAGAAAGATCAGATTCTTGTTTTCTTCACGCGGGAGACACCGTTCAGTGGGATGGTCAATATCTTGCAGTCGGCGATCAGGCGATGAAGGGCAAGCTCTTTACCGGCTTCTATCGGGTGCAAGTCTCGGGCTCAGCAGCAACAATCGTCGGTTCAACCAAGCTGGTCGGTGGCTGCGCCTCTACTGGCCACACGTCGATTATTCAGCCTTGGATTCATGGCTCATTCGTGGTGGGTGGAAACACCTTTTGCTCCCAAGATTTCGGCTACTGGGCTTATCCGCAAGGGCGCCGGGAGCGGAAGACTATTAAACAAGCTGTCGCACCTTACGCAGGGGACGGCGCAGCGGTCAGCGTCCCAGCGGACGGGAACGAGTAGAAGCCGAAGTTCATATTTACTTTGTTAGATGGCCAAAAGAAGGCTCAGTCATCTAGCAATTGCACTAGCATGATGCGGTCCAATCTTGTTTCGCCTAATCTAATCACGGATAGGTTAGGCGCCGGCGGGAAACGATGGTGGCTTTCATCCACCCCCACGGCTTTGCCCTTCCCCACGGCTTCGCGATCGCGAGGCCGTGTTGGCTTTGCCGAGCCGAGGCGGCTTTGGTGGTGGCGCCGAACCTTTGAAGGCTGCCGATCCGTTGAGACTGCGAGGGGAATAGAAATGAGGATACTCGGTTTTGGCCGAAACGCGCTCTTGAGCTGCGCGGCTGTGGCAATGCTCGCAGGGTGCGGCGGATCGCAGCCGCCGATCGGCGCGCCGGGCGCGATGGCGCAAGCACCGGATAACAAGGCACAGTCAAAAACTTTCAAATTCACCGGCGCAGCGCAGACTTTCGTTGTGCCAAATAACGTGACGGCAATAACCGTCACCGCTTACGGCGCGAGCGGCGGCAAAGACGGCACGAATTACGTTATGGGTGGTGACGGCGGCGTGGTTAAAGCCGTGCTACCTGTTACGTCGGGAGAAACGCTCTATGTCCTCGTCGGCGCCGAGGGCGTCAACGGTTACAATGGGTTAGCTGGTAGCGGCGGATTCAACGGGGGAGGCGCCGGAGGTGCTGGCGGTTATACCAATAGCAGTGAGAATGGAGGTAACGGTGGCGGCGGCGCTTCTGATGTGCGGCAGGGCGGTAGCGCTCTAGCAGACCGCGTTCTTGTCGCGGGCGGCGGCGGCGGTGCCGGCGGAGCCTTTTTTCAAGGAAGCAACGGCTCCGGTGGAGCTGGCGGCGGAAAGATCGGCGGCAAAGGGAAAGGCGGCAATAGCCCCACCGACGGCGCAGGCGGTTTTGGTGGAACGCAAATGCGCGGCGGTAAAGGCGGCGCAGGCGGCGCGTACACGCAAGGCCGTGGCCACGCCGCGCATGGCAAGCGAGGACAACTCGGGAGCGGCGGTACCGGCGGCTGCTGCAAAGCGAGGCAACTCACCAGTCCAGGGGGCGGCGGTGGTGGTGGTGGGTTCTATGGCGGTGGCGGCGGAGGCGAGGCAGCATTCGGAGACACCGGTGGCGGTGGCGGCGGCGGCGGATCATCATACGTCGAGTCGAGCGCGAAGGTTTTGAAAAACCGTCAAGGTGCGGCGCGTTCTGGAAACGGTAAAATCATTATTTCATGGCAGTTGCAGTAGGTTGATAAAATGAAGATAGCTCTACGCAATAACTTCACTTTGATAAGTTGCGTTCTTGTCGCGCCGCTAGTTTCTGGATGCGGCGCATCGCAGCCGCCGGTCGGCGTGCCGGGCGCGATTCCGCAAAGCGGCGCAATGGCTCAGCGCTTTCAACATCCTACCTTATCGCTAGCGCGAGCAACCAGCACCGATGGCACCTTTCCCACGACGCGATTAGTCCCCATAAACGGCAGACTGTATGGCACGACCTCATACGGCGGCGCCTATTGTCCGTCACGCAGCTTTGGCGGCTGCGGGACCGTGTTCAGCATCACGACACGCGGTACAGAGACGGTATTGCACAGCTTCGGCAAAGGCTCTGACGGTGTCGGGCCGTCAAGTATGATTTTCGTCGGTGACGGGCTTTATGGTACCACCTCGAGCGGCGGCGCTCACGGCAATGGCGTCGTATTTAGCATTACAACGAGCGGCGACGAGCACGTGTTGCATAGTTTCGGTAAACTACCCGACGGGAATGAGCCCACCGGACTTACCAACGTTCACGGAACGCTGTACGGTACGACATACTCCGGCGGCACTTACAACTTTGGCACCGTTTTCAGCGTCACGAAGAGCGGCGTGGAGCAGGTGGTGCACAGCTTTGGCGAAGGGTGCAGCAGCAGGTATTGCGAGGCCGGCTATAAACCGTACGGACGCCTGCTTGAAGTCGGCAACCGGCTGTACGGCACGACGTATGGCGGCGGAGCGGATAATGACGGCGTTGTGTTCAGCATGAGCGCGACTGGGCAAACAAAAGACCTTTACAGCTTCATCACCGACCCTCCCAGCGGTAATTCTGCACAGGCAAATGGCGGCCTGATCGACCTCGGTGGCGTGCTCTATGGTACGACGTACGCGGGCGGAGTGTCTTACGACCAGGGAACGGTGTTCAGCGTCACCACAAACGGCACTGGGAAAGTATTGCACAACTTCGACGCAGGTTGCGGACGCGTCGATGGCGCTCGCCCAGCAGCGCCCCTGATCGATGTCAACGGCACGCTCTACGGCACGACAACCGCCGGAGGCAAATACGGAAGCTCCGTCTATTGTGACGGTTCCGGAACCGTGTACAGTGTTACCCCGAGCGGCAGAGTGAAGGTGTTGTACTCCTTCGGTTCAACGAGCGCCGACGGCACATATCCGCTCACGGAGCTGACCAGGCTGAACGGCAAACTCTACGGCACGACGTATTATGGAGGCGCCTGCAACGCTGGCACCGTCTTCAGCATCACCCTAAGCGGCACTGAAAAAGTGCTGCACAGTTTCTGCTGAGACGCTACGCCCAGCTACTGAGCGGCGCGCGATCGAGACATGCTTCTCTTCACGAACGTATGTCTATTCGCGTCCAGGTGCACGGTTTAGGCGTTGCGCTGACGACGCTGGCCTGCGGATCGCATCTTGGTCGGCGAGCCATAACCCTCGCGGAAGCAAGCGTCACCGGACGTTCGAAGGCCCTTATGTAATACGCCTCAGTGAACGCCATAGTGGTTATCAAACATTGAAAGCCAGAGCTGATGCACAACGCATGGAGCATGCATCATGGGACCGCGTGAAAAAGCGTTATCCCATATAGCTTTTTCGACGTTGCCGAGTTTTTGCAAACGTGAATGCAAAACGTGCGCGATGAGCAGCCGCGAGGGGTGCTGCGAAAAGTCCTTATTCTATAGGCTTTTTTGACGATGGCCGGCGATCAGCGAGCTGGGCCAGGGGTGCGGCGTTTCGGCTCGTTCCTCTATGCCCGTGACGCTGCGGCGTCGTGGCATTTCTTGTATTTTATCTCCTTGGTGCTCCGCGATCGAAAGACCGCGACAGGGGCAGCGGGCGCGACGCCAGTCAGTCGCGTGTGCTCTCTCACTCGCTTGTCGCTCTGCGGGCTGGCGTAATCCCAAGAATACGGTATAGACTGGGCTATGCGCTGGATAACAACCCTTTGGGTCGCTCTTGTTCTTGCGTTGACCTGCGACGTTACCTCCGCGTTCCCCGCTACATCGTCACCCGCTGATTCCACAGTCCTACTAGCCTCGGCCGACGTTGCCACAGCTGCCCTTGGCCGCGAGAATATACCAGGCGTACAGATCGCGGTTGTTCAGGGCGGCCAAATCATTCTCGATCAGGGGTATGGCGTTCGTGACATTGGCACGCGCCGGACGGTAGGTTCGGACACACTGTTCGAGATCGGATCGATAACCAAGTCGTTCACCTCCGCTGCGATCCTGCAACTCAAAGAACGCGGGCAACTGAAGCTGAGCGATCGGCTGGGACGGTACGTGCCGGAGTATCCTCGCGGCAAGGATATCACCGTTGAGCAGTTATTGCAAATGACGAGCGGCATCCCGGACCACATTAACGACGTCCCAAACTCCGTAGAAATTATATCCGCGAGCCCGGGGAGCCTCGATGCAGCCCTCGCACTGATCAAGAACATGCCGCTCAACTTCGAGCCGGGCACGCAGTCGGTCTACAGCAACACGAACTACCTGCTGCTCGGAACGATCATCGCGCGCGTTTCGCACATGCCATATGACGAATACATTTCCAAGAACATCTTCGCGGCCGCCCACATGACTCACAGCACGTTCCTCAAAGACGAGCCGTCCTTGCCAAATATGGCAGTCGGGTACACCTCAGTTGCGGCAAAGAAGCTGAAGGTTGCCGGACACATCGGTTACGGCTGGTCGGGGGGAGCGGGGTCTATCATTTCGACGGCGGGAGACCTTGCCGGATGGGACAGTGCCTTTTTCAGCGGTCGCATCATATCGGTGGCTGATGCGAAACTGGCGACGACGCCCCTTTATATCAATGGCAAATCCACGACATACGGGCTAGGGTGGAGCATCGACGCGATTGACGGCATCCCGGTAATCTCCCACGATGGCGGGATGTTAGGCTTTACATCGATCAACGATGTCTTCCCCACGCTCGGTCTGAGCATCGTCGTGCTAACAAATAGTGGCGATACGCCGCCCGACAACATCGCCAAAAATATCCTCGCGAAGCTAGACCCGGAGTTTGCAAAGAAGCGCGATATTGCGGCTGCCGGCGAAGATGTTCAAATAACCGCTAAGACTGAAATGGTTTGGGCGGAGCTTCACTCGGGAACCATCGACCGATCGGAACTGACGCCCAATTTGAACAAAGATTTAACGCCAGATCGGGTCGTTTTCATGCATGCACATTACGCTGGGGCCGGAGCAGCACTGCGGTGGATTTACAAAGGCAAGCAAGGATGGCCCGACGGTAGCACCACCTACTCGTATCGCGTTCTCTTCAAAAATGGCTTGGCGCTACTTGTTGCAGCAACAATCGCCAAGGATGGCAAGTTCGCCAACGTAGATACGCAATACGACTGAAGAGCCGACCACGAACGGAAGATCGGGCCGCACGCGGCACGCTCAAATCAACAAATAACGAGAGCATACAAAAACGATGACGTGGGCCTTGCGCGCGGCCCGATTAGCGAATAGCTAATTGCGCCGCGGTTCACGCAAAGCGGCGTGGCTGTCCATGGTTGGGAGGATGGCTGTAGCGTTGTCCGTTGCGCTAATATTATCAAAGCTGATGGTTGCGGTTAAAAACGTTCTGTCGTGACGGAATACGAGCGGCTCTAGCGCGGTCTCGTCCTTGATGTAGCTGGTGCCATCGACGCTTTGGAAGGTCACGAGCCAGGCTACATTTGACATGGGCGCGTCCGTAAAGTTGCCTTTGGTTTCGAGCTGAACAATCTGGTAGGTGTACACATCAACCCAGAGCTCTCTGATCCTGTACCGATCCAGGCGGATTGTCGGCTGAAGATGCAAATGATAAGTGTATAACCCTCCTATTGTTTCCGTTCCAACTAAAGAGACGTCATATACATGATCAATCGACGTAACGGTAGCGATCGTATGTAAAGTCGATGTGTTGGGCGGATTTGGCTCCCGGTTCTCGGAGTGGCCGGGCCAGCCGTGCCTCGGACGGGCATTCGCGATCGTGACTCGTTGAGCGCCGCGATCGCGCAGCTGCAAGTCAACGAAATGCTGAGCGTGATTGCGAACGATCGGATTCTTTTCCTGACGATCTCGCGCTACGATCACGCGACGAATCCGCTGTTCGAGCGTCTGGGCAACGGTCAGCTCTTCTCGCTTCTCGAAGGTGACGGCCAGTATGACCCTGGAGCCGTCGGTAACGCCATTCTGACCAACCCCGATGCCATAGAGCAGCATCTCGAGGCTCCGCTGCAGGCCACCGCTGCAGGTCATCCCCTGCCGACGATCTCTGATGGATCATGATCTGCTAATGACCAGGGTTTGAAGCTGCCCGGGTTCCGTGGACACTTTCCACTTTGTGGAGAAGGGTCCACCAATGGTCAAAAAACATCCGCGAGCCTACCCCTTGGAGTTCCGGGTTAAGATCGTCGAGCTGGCTCGCGCGGGCCGGCGCCCAGAAGAT
>DASXFZ010000062.1 GCA_036489315.1 Candidatus Cybelea sp. | reverse complement strand
CTTGGGCTTTTACTGCATCGAACACCTTCCTCCCGCCGTACTCGACGGTGTCGTCGCCGCGCTCGAGCAGTCGGGCGTCGTCGACGTGGCGATCGCGCTCGACCTTCGCGGCGATACGCGCCTGGGCGATGCCGGCACGGCGATCGATCGCATCGTCGCCAGCCACCGCGCGCGCGTGCTCTTCCTCGATGCGGCCGACGCTCTGCTCGTGCGCCGCTTCAGCCAAACCCGGCGGCGGCATCCCTTTGCGCGGACCGGTTCGGTCCACGAAGCGATTGAGGCTGACCGGCGGCTGCTCGCTCCACTGCGTGAACGGGCCGACATCGTCATCGACACGACCGACCTCACGCACGGAACCCTCAAGGAGCGTATCGCGGCCGCGTTCGTTGCGGAGCGCCCCGCCAAGCTCGCGGTCACCTTCATCGCCTTCGGTTTTAAGTTCGGCATCCCGACCGATCTCGATCTGCTCTTCGACGTGCGCTTTTTGCGCAATCCAAACTATGAGGAATCGCTGGCTTCCAAGACCGGCGGCGACGCCGAAGTCGGCAACTTCATCGAAAGTGACCCAGCGCTTGCGCCGTTTCTCTCGAAGATCACCGACCTCATCGATTTTCTTCTCCCCTGCTACATGGCCGAAGGCAAATCTCAGCTCACCGTCGGAATCGGGTGTACGGGCGGTCGCCACCGCTCCGTGTACGTTGCCGGCCGCCTTGCCAAACGTTATGCCACCAACGACCGTCTGGAGGTTGCGCTCGAAATGCGCGACCTCGCCCGATCGGCCTGATTAGGCAGCGCACGTCGAAATGCGTCAACGCATCGCGCGCTCCTTGCACTGGCTCGTCCCCGGCGTCGGCGTCAAACGCTGGATCGTTCTTGCGATCTTCGGCATCGTGCTCTTACTCGATGGGATCGCCCGCTGGTTCATCGCTCAGGGCACCGGGATCAACATCAACGAATTGCTCGACGACATCGTCGACGACTACTTTCCGCCCGTCTATCTGACCGGCATTCTCGGAATCGCGGGGCTCGCGCTCGTCGGTTTCGGTGTCGTGATGTGGCTGCGCGGCGTCGCGCGCGTCGCGCGCGGACGAAATCCAAAGGGCTTTCGCGATGCGCTGACCGGACGGCGCCTGCAGCAGGGATACAAGATCGTTGCCATCGGCGGCGGCACCGGCCTCTCCACGCTGCTTCGCGGGCTCAAGCGGCGCACGACCAATCTCACCGCGATCGTCACCGTGAGCGACGACGGCGGTTCGTCAGGCCGTCTGCAAAAAGAGCTCGGAGTTCTGCCGCCCGGCGATATCCGAAACTGTCTGGTCGCGCTTGCCGATGACGAGGCCCTGGTCACCGATCTCTTCCAGTATCGCTTTACCGAAGGCGAAGGGCTGAGCGGACATTCCTTCGGTAATCTCTTTCTTGCCGCGATGAGCGGCGTCACCGGAAACTTCGACCATGCCGTCAAGGAATCGAGCCGCGTCCTCAACGTCGTCGGCCGCGTGCTGCCGGCGACGCTCGGCGTCGTTCGTCTCTGCGCCGAACTCGACGACGGCACGATCATCGAAGGTGAATCGAACATCTCGCATACCAGCCGTCCGATCAAGCGCGTCTTCTTCGATCCGCCGGCCGTCTCGCCGCTCGACGAGGTGGTCGAGGCCATCCGCGACGCCGATGCGATCGTCCTGGGGCCCGGCTCCCTCTTTACATCTATTGCGCCGAACCTTTTGGTGAGCGGCATCGCGCGCGAAGTCGCCAGCGCACCGGCCGTCAAGATCTACGTCTGCAACGTGATGACGCAGCCCGGCGAGACCGACGGGATGACCGCCGCGGATCACCTCGAGGCGCTGCTCGCCAACGCCGGCGAACGCGTCTGCGATTACGTCGTCGTCAATAACAAGCCGCCGTCACGGCTGCTTGCCGCGTACGCACAAGAGGGGCAAGTTCCGGTCGAACCCGATGCCGCGCGAATTACCGCTCTTGGCTTTACGCCGGTCTGCGCGCCGGTCATCGGCGAAACCGAAACGGTGCGTCACGATTCGGTCCTGCTCGCTAACGTCGTCTTGGGCGTCGTCGACCGGACGGTTGCCCAGCGCGCGACGCTCGTGAAACCGGCGAGCGCGTACCGCCGCTCCGCGCCGCTTGGAACGAGCTAAGGAAGCTTACTGGCCGGGAGGCTTTGCGGCGAGCGTCAAATTGAGCGTGAAGGGTTTGCCCGGCTCGATCGTCGCGCTCGACGTGACCGCCTGATATCCGCTCGCCGCGACCGCGTAATCCGCGATTCCGCTCGGAACCTTATCGAACGTGAAGTGCCCCGCCTCGTCGCTAGTGGCCGTTAGCACGGTGTCCAGCGTTACGACGGCACCGCGAATCGGGGAGCTCGTCTGCGCGTCGACGACCGTGCCGCTTACGCTCGCGTAACCCGCGGCTGGAGGCAGGGCATCGTTGTTGCAGCCCTGCGTCCCCAATAGAAGCAGCGCCGTCGCCACGAGGAACCTCCCTGCGAAAGCATTCATAGGTGAAGCTGTTCGCCGCGCGGAAGGCGCGGCTCCTATGGCCAGCACCGTGCCGTCCTCTTCAGCGTCGAAGCTCGCCTATTGCGAGACCGCGCTGGACGCAATCGGCAATACGCCGCTCGTCAAGCTCAACAAGGTCGTCGACGGAGCCTCGTGTCTCGTACTCGCCAAAGTCGAATATGTGAACCCGGGCGGAAGCGTCAAGGATCGCCCGGCCGTCGCGATGCTCGATGCGGCGGAGCGCGAAGGCATGCTCTGCCCCGGAGGAACGATCGTCGAGCCGACAAGCGGCAACACCGGGACGGGCTTGGCGATGGCCGCGGCGATCCGCGGCTACCGGTGCATTCTGGTGATGCCCGATAAAATGTCGCGGGAAAAAGTCGATCTGCTGCGCGCCTACGGCGCCGACGTCGTGCTGACGCCGACGAACGTGCCGCCCGATTCGCCCGAATCGTACTACAGCGTCGCGAATCGCTTGGCTTCAGAGATTCCGGGCGCATTTCAGCCCAATCAGTTCCACAATCACTTTAATCCCGAGGCGCATTACCACACGACCGGTCCCGAGATCTGGGAACAGACCGGCGGAGCGATCACGCACTTCGTGGCCGGCATCGGAACCGGCGGGACGATCTCCGGGACGGCGCGCTACCTGAAAGAGAAGAATCCGGCGATTCACGTCGTCGGCGCCGACCCCGAAGGCTCGATCTACTCGGGCGACATTCCGCGCTCGTATGCCGTCGAAGGCATCGGCATGAGCTACCTGCCCGAGACCGTCGATTTGCGCGTGATCGACGAGATGGTTCGCGTCTCGGATCGGGATTCGTTTTTGATGGCCCGGCGGATAACGCGCGAAGAAGGGCTGCTCGTCGGCGGATCCTCCGGAACCGCAGCCGTTGCCGCGGTGCGCCTGGCCAAGACGCTCGGCCCCGAAGCGATCGTCGTCGTTATTCTGCCCGATTCGGGCCGGGGTTACATGTCCAAGATCTTTAACGACGACTGGATGATCGCCAACGGTTTTCTTCCCGACGCGAAACGCCGCGCGACCGTCGGCGATGTGCTGCGCAGCAAGACCCCGCTGCCGCCGCTGATCACCGTCCAGCAGAACGACACCGTCAAAAAAGCGCTCGATTTGCTGCGAGAGTACGAGATCTCGCAGCTCCCGGTGATGCACGGCAGAGAGCAGGCCGGCAGCGTCAACGACGTCGGGGTTATGCGCAGCGTCTTCGATCATGCGGACATCCTTCACCAGCCGGTAAGCGAGGTGATGGGCCGGCCCTTTCCCGCTTTGGAGCAGTCCGAGGAGATCGAGCTTGCCTACAAGCTCCTAACGCTCGCCAACCCGGCAATCGTCGTTACCGACGAAAGCGAACCGATCGGCGTGCTCACGCGCCACGACATCATCAGCTTCCTTTCGACCAGCTCCGAGATCGTTCGCAAGTGACCCCATGAGGTTTTCCACGAAGGCGATTCACGTCGGCCAGGAGGCCGATCCGGCCACCGGTGCGACGATCGTGCCGATCTACCAGACATCGACGTACACGCAGGCGCGGGTCGGCGAGCACAAGGGCTTCGACTACAGCCGGACGATCAATCCGACACGTCTGGCGTTGGAACGCCAACTCGCTTCACTCGAGGGCGCCCGCTACGCAAGCGCGTTTTCGAGCGGCATGGCCGCGACTTCGGCGGTCATCAACCTCTTGTCCAGCGGCGACCACGTCGTCGTCGGCGACGATCTGTACGGCGGCACGTACCGGCTCTTCGAGCGCGTCTTTGCGCGCTACGGCCTGGAGTTCACCTACGTCGACATGCGCGACCTGACCGCAGTGGCCGGTGCCGTCCGCCCCAACACCAAGCTGTTCTGGATCGAGACGCCCAGCAATCCGCTGCTCAACATCGTCGACATCGCAGCAATCGCGGCGCTGCGGCGCCCGGATCAAGCCGTCGCCGTCGACAACACGTTCGCGACGCCGTACTTCCAACAGCCGCTCGCGCTCGGCGCGCAGATCGTCGTCCACTCGACCACCAAATACGTCGGCGGCCACAGCGACGTCGTCGGCGGCGTAGCGATCACGAATGAAAGCGAGCTCTTCGACCGGATCAAGTTCGCGCAGAACGCGGCCGGCGGCGTTCCGGGCCCGCACGACGCCTGGCTGACGATGCGCGGCGCTAAAACGCTGGCCGTGCGTATGCGCGAGCACGCGCGCAATGCCGGCTCGATCGCCGAGTTTCTCGAGTCGCGTGACGACGTCGAGCGCGTCTATTATCCGGGTCTGCGCTCACACCCGCAGCACGAGCTCGCGCGGCGTCAAATGAGCGGATTCGGCGGCATGCTCTCATTCACGCTCAAGGGAGGCGCACAGCGCGCGCTCGAGTTCGCCGGAAGGCTAACCTACTTCAGCCTCGCCGAGAGCCTCGGCGGCGTAGAGTCGCTGATCTGTCATCCCGCACGGATGACGCACGGCTCCATTCCCAGGGAAGTGCGCGAAGCGCGCGGCGTCACCGACGAGCTGCTGCGCCTCTCGGTCGGTATCGAGGACCTCGACGATCTAATCGACGACCTGCGGCAGAATCTCGACGCTACGGCTGATAGGTCGGATATGCAACGGCCGTTACTTGCTTGAGAACTTCCTTCGCCTGGTCCGACGACGTATCGCCGATTCGCGTCGTTTCCTCTAGCACGATCCCTCGCTGACCGTCGGCCCAGACGACCGCATACTCTTTGCGCGCGTCGAAACCGCTCCCGTAGGCAACCTCCACGAACGTGGCCGGCATGCCGTTGAGCAGCGTCATCGGCGTCTTGTTGCGAATCAGCGAGCTCGAATCGGAGCTGTGCGTCTGGCTCTCGAACTGCGCTTCCCATTGGCTGGGCGACCCGGTATAGGACTCCATCTGAAGCTGGATCGTACGGGCGTCTTCTTGGCCGGGCCGGATCACCCACGTCGCGACCGGCTGCAGATCGCTATTGAGCGAATCGAGACTGAAGCTGATGACGCGACCCGCGAGGATCGCGTTGGCAGGCGCCGTGAAGTTCATCGCCGCGTCGGTATAGACGCGCGGGTCGGGCGTCGGTGAGGCGGCAGCCGCCGTCTGCGCGAGTACGCGCCCGCCACTCATGGCGAGCAACGCAACACTCATGGCGAGCAACGCAACAAAGCTAAGAAGAAGCCTTTTCATTCCTGATCCAGTACGGCGGCAAGCGCCGGAAGCGAAATTTGGTAGCGGTATCCGACGTTGCGGTGGTCGTCGTCGAATTCCTCGTGCCGCACCTCTAGCCCTAGCGCCCGGATCTGCTCGGCCACGACACGGGCCCCGATATCGAGATTATATTCGTCGCGCCGGCCGCAATCCAGGTAACGGAAGCGAAGCCGCGCCAGCTGGTCGTAGCGGTTCGCCACGCGCTCGGCGGGGTCAAAAGCGAGCCAGCGAGCGAAGACCTGATCCCGCAGCGCTCCCGCGCCTCGCTCGAAGGGCAGCTCGAAATCGAACGCCTGAGCGCTGCGCGGCGAGTACGCAGCCGCGTAGGCCAACATCTCCATCGTCGTGATCTCCGCCATGCTCGGCTTGCGCTTGGCTTCGAACGCCGTCACGTACGCGGCAATGTCGAAATCGTGTGCTTCGAGCTGCCGGTGAACCGTCGCAAACGCCGGAAAGTGCGCGTAACGGAAGTACGAATCCCCGCTATGCGAGGCGAACGCCGCAAAGACGCCCGGATGCTCCATAACCAGATGCATCGCGCCGAAGCCGCCCGACGACTTCCCCAACACGGCTCGCCCGCCTTCTGCCGCGATGCTGCGATAGTTGCGATCGACGTGACCGATGACGTCGCGCACGGTGTAGGTCGCGTACGCGCCGTTGTGGATCGAGTCGACGTACTGCGAGCCGCCGAGCCGGGTGAAGCCGTCGACGATGGCCAGCAGTACGGGCGGGAGTTCTCCCAAAAGAATCATCCGATCGGCCCACTGTGCGACGTTGGTCTGCCAGGCGCGCGCCGAGACGAGCGCGGCTACGTCTCCGGTGTATCCGTGCAAGACGTAGAGCGCGGGATAACGGCGCGAGCCCTCGGCATCGTAGCCGGGCGGCTGATACACCGCAACGGGCCGCGTCGCGGGGTCTCCGAGCGGATTGTTGGCCAGCGCCGCGCTCTCCACGAAATCGATTCCGAGCGTGCCTTCCAACCCGATGAGCCGCGAGAAAGCGCGATCTTGCATAGCATTTTCCTTTCGTCGTACGAAGAGGTGCCGCCTCGCGCCCCGAAACGTGGGCGGTTATGAAACGCGCGATCGATCTGCGTGGCGCGGTCTCGATCAACGTGATCACGATGATCGGCATCGGCCCGCTGGTAACGATCCCGCTGGTCATCGCCGCGCTCGGGGGCCCGCTTGCGCTCGTGGGATGGATCGCCGGCGCGATCGTCGCGCTCTGCGATGGCTTGGTATGGGCCGAGCTTTCCTCGCGCTATCCCGGATCGGGCGGCACCTACGTCTATCTTCGCAACGCGTTCGGCGCGCAGCGCCTCGGCCGTGCGCTCGCCTTTCTCTTCAACTGGCAGTTCCTGCTCTACGCGCCGTGTCTCTTGGCCAGCGGTTATATCGGCTTCGTCAACTACGCCGCGTATTTCTATCCGCCGCTCATGGGTACCGCGGCCCACGATGTCGCCGCCGTCGGCATCGGCTGCGTCACGATTCTTCTTCTCTATCGCCGCACGTCGGCCGTCTCGGCGCTCGGCGCGGTGCTCGCGGTTGCCGCCACCGTAACGGTGGCGCTGGTCGCGCTCGCCGGCCTGACGCACGCCGATTTCACGCGTGCCTTTCACCTCGCCGCGCCGGTTCGCTTCGGCGGAGGCCTGCTCGCCGGCTTCGGTACGGCGCTCTACATCACGTTGTACGACTACGTCGGCTACGCCGATGTCGCGCTGCTCGGCGACGAAGTCGTTCGCCCAAAACGAACGATTCCGCTGTCGATCGTGCTCTCCGTGCTGATCGTCGCAGTGCTGTACGTGCTCCTACAGGTCGGCGTGCTCGGAGTGGTGCCCTGGCAATCGCTGCTCGACGCGCACGGGCAGGCGACCGCGCAAGCGCAATACGTTGGCGCGGTGGTCGTCGATCGCACGTGGGGGCACGCTGCGGCCGTCGTGGTCACCGCACTCGTGCTCGTCACGGCGCTCGCGTCGCTCTACGGGAACCTGCTCGGTTTCTCGCGCATCCCGTTTGCCGCCGCCCGCGACGGCGCGTTCTTACCGGCTTTCGCCAAACTCCATCCGCGCAAAGAGATTCCCCACGTCGCGCTCCTGTCGGTCGGCGCGCTCTCTTTGATTGCGAGCTTTTTTACGCTCGACCAGGTCATCGCATTTTTGATCGCCGGAATCGTGCTCATTCAGGGCGTCGCGCAGGTCGCGGCCCTCGCGCTGCTGCGCCGCCAGGGCGCGGCGCCGTTTCAGATGCCGCTCTATCCGTTTCCAGCGATCGTCGCGCTAGCCGGCTGGCTCTTGGCGTTCGCTGCTTCCGGTACCGGCGCGATTCTGCTCGGGGTGGGCTGGCTCGCTGCCGGCGCCGTCGTCTACCTCTTCGCGGCAGGGCGCGGGCGGTGGTGGCCGTTCCTCGCGGCGGCCGCGTTCGCGGTGCTGATCGCTCCGACGCCGGCGATTGCGACTTCCGCGCCGGCGACGTGGGCAACCTGGAACGCTTCGCGCACCGCCTCCGATCGCGGTTATCCCGTTTTCGCGGTTGCCGGTAAGCCGTTCTTCGTGTACGGTGCGTCGTTCTTCTACGAGCGGATTGCGCGCGATCAGTGGCCCGCGACTCTCGCTGCCTACAAACGGTTGGGGATCAATACGATTGACCTCTATCTCATCTGGAACTGGCACGAACCCGAGCAAGGCGCGCGCGATTTTACCGGGTCGACCGATCCGCGCAGAGATCTGCTCGGACTGCTGAAGCTCACCCACGAGCTGGGATTCAAGCTGATCCTGCGTCCGGGCCCGGTCATCCGCAACGAATGGCGCAACGGCGGGTACCCAGCGTGGCTGCTCGAAACGCCGCCTTATAACATGCCGCTGCACGACGTTCTCGAGGGCCGCTATCCGGCCACGGCCACGCTGCAGAACGCGCACGCCGATGCCGCCGCCGCGGAGTGGCTCGGGAACGCCACGCATCTCACCGAAGCCGGCCAGTGGCTGCACGACGTGCTCGATACCGTGCAACCCTACAGCGAAGACGTTATCGCGATCGCGCTCGACGACGATCAAGGCGCCTATCTCGACAACGATACGTGGCCCGCGCCGCACTGGCACGATTACATCGACTGGCTGCGCAAGAACGTGCGCGCCGTCGTCGGACCGCATGTTCCGCTTTTCATCAACACCTACGAGATGAAGGTCCCGAGCGCCTCGCCGCAGTGGGCATGGGGTAACTGGTATCAAAGCGGGTCGTATCGCATTACCGCGCACGATCTCGCCGACCTCGACTTTGCCACCGGATTACTTCAGACGCAGGATGCTCTGCCGGTGATGCAGTCCGAGTTTCAAGCCGGCTGGCTGCAGGGAGCCGACGAGGCCGCTCCGCGGCCGAGCGATCCAGTCAGTACGTCGCTTGCCCTCGCGGAGCTCCTGCGCGACGGCGCGCACGGAATCGTCAACTTTCCGGTGCAGGATACGATCTATCCGCACGGCTGGGAAGCACCCTGGGCGAACTGGTCGTATGGCTGGGGCGCAGCGCTTACCGTCGATCTGCAGGCGTCGAAGCGCTATGCGCCGACGCGCGCCTTCGGCGACGTCGTCCGCCGCTACGGCGCGCTGCTCGCGCGGACGCACGTTGTAGCCGACGCCGCCATTATCTGGCCGCCGACGCTCTTCACGCCGGGGACTCTGAGCAACGGGGACTTTGCCGCCCTGGCTGCCGCAACGATCGCGATGCAGCGCTCGTGCAACGCTCGCGGTTTGACCTGCACGCTCGTCGACCTGGCGAACGGCTCGGCGAATAACGCGCGGTCGCTTCTTCTTCCTCTCTCGTCGTCGAGCGCGCTGATGCGGCGGGTCTCAAAGAGCGGGGCGGAACGCATCGCGCAGCTGCGGGCAGCTGGAAGGCTCGGGTTCGATCCGGCCTCGCTGGGAACATCGATCCGCAAACCGCCCAACGTCACGATTCTTCGCGCCAACGATTCATCGTATGGCTTTCTCGTTGCGACGAATCCCGGCTCGGGGCGCCGACACTTCAACGCCGTCCGCGTGCCGCTCTTTCATCGCAGCGTCACGGCAGCGGCATTTACCTTATCGGGTGGGGGCGTGCGCGTCGTGCCCGTGGGGGTGACCGCGCCGCCAATCTTTGCGCCGCCGTCCCCGGTTTTTGGGACGCCGCCGCCCTTCGGAGATCCCGAGGGAACGGCGATCGCGAACTCGCACCTTCGCGTGGTCTTTGCGCCCTTCGCCGGCGCGCGCATCGCCGAGCTGGGCGAACGCCGCAGCAATGCCGCGACGAGCATCGGGCTGCTTCGGGATGCGACCGATCCGCAGCCTCCGGTGTCGCCCCGCGACTATATCGGCGCCTACACGCATCCCCTGCCCGCCGGTACATTCAATCGGATGTACTCTTGTACGAATCAGGACACGACGACCACGACGCGCGTCAGTTGTTCGTACGATGCGCCCGACCTGCCGCGGGGCGGCGGGACGTTTACCCGCACGATATCGCTCATCGGGGGCAGCGGCGAGCTCGTCGTCGACGAGCAGATGCACCCGCACGACGCGCAATCGACCGCGAGGCTCGAGAGTATTTCGGGCTTCGCCTTCGGCGCGCACGACCAGCTGCTGAAGTCGACCGCGGGCGAAGCGATCGGAGTGCTGCACGGAACCCGCCTCGTTACGCTGAAGTGGCGCCACGGCGACGTGGCCCGTACCGAACTTCGGCAGACGCGCGGCGCCGAGTTGGTTACCCTGATCTTTTCTCGGCGTTCGGCCGAGCTGCGTTTGGGGCTACGCACCGTCCGAGACGCCGCCGAGGCCCGTCGGGTGCTCGACGCGAATCAGCCGTAGCTCCGCGGGGAAGTGGCGGAATGGCAGACGCAGCCGCCTCAAAAGCGGCCGAGGCAACTCATGTGGGTTCGACTCCCACCTTCCCCACCAAAAAAGGCCTAAAAATAACTACGACACTACACAATTGGTAACCGACTGGTAACGGGGGCTTTTTTGTCCAAATTTTCTGAACGATACGGATATTCGAAGTCGCGAACGGCCATCCAAGTCAAAAGCATCGACGACGCTCTCCGTAATGGCCTCTGGGACATTGTCTCGCTGAAATTTAATTCGCTCGATCCCGGGCGTGGGCGGTATGGCTACGTTTTCACTGAAACGCCCCTCTACGCCTTGGGCCGGAGTCTTAACCACAACCTCTTCAAGCTTCCAATGGACTTGGTTCCACACGTCACAGAGAAGTTCTGGCGAGAGACGCGCCTCTGGTTTATGGACAGCGCAAGCTGGTGGGAAGTCTACGATTTCGTCGAGTTCGTTGCTCAAAACGTCGATGGCACCGCCAACTTCACCAAAGCGTGCAATCTTGTGATGACTCGAGAAATGGCGGGCTATCGCTTTGTAGACGCCCTGATCTCTCCGATCGTTGACGAGGTTGAGATCTCCGAGATCGAGACCGCGCTTGGCAAATCGCAACGACCGGTAGCGCAGCATCTTGCGGCATCGTTGGAATTTCTTAGCGATCGACGAAACCC
>DASXFZ010000061.1 GCA_036489315.1 Candidatus Cybelea sp. | reverse complement strand
ACGAGCGGATAGCTCGTTCCGTTCTGATACTCATCGCCGAACATGACGGCCTGCGAGAGTCCGTTGAACTGCGTTCCGGAAATCGAGTACGTCTTGCCGGGCTTCACGGATTTCGGCGACGTCGAAATTGTTGGAGCCCAGGAACTCTTCGGCTTTCCGGTCGGGCTGTAGAGATCGACGCTCCCTCCGAACATCGCGACCTGACCGGTCGGGAGCAAGAGCGGCGGGCCGCCCTCGCGGCCGATTCCGGTGAACGTCGAACCGTTCCATTCATACAACTCGCCGCTCACACCGAAGACCAGAACGTTGCCGTTGGGCTCGAGAACGGCAAACGAGTCGCCGGCGTTATCGCCGCTGGGGAAATCCGGACCGGCGGTCCATTTGCCGCTGGCGATGTTATAGATCGCGGTGTGGCCGGTGCCTGCGCCGCTGCCGCCTTGACCGGAGCCGGTGGCAAAGACCGTTCCGTCGGGCCGCAGCATCGCCGGGCCGATCTCGCCGGGAGGAAGGTAACAGTCTTGAGGCTTGGGACCGTACTGCAGACACGACTGATAGGGCGACTGCGATCGCAGATCGACGATCGTCGAGCCTGCGGTCGTCCATTTGTTTGCAGACGGATCATAGATCTCAGAGTTGGGCGCGTTTAGGACGTCTTCGGTGAGAATCTTTCCGTCGGGAAGCAGCGTCCAGCCTTCCTCGGCGTTCCAGTCCGACTTTCCGTTTTTGGCACTGAGCTTTTTCCATTTGCCGCTCGCGGGATTGTACAGGGCATCCTGCTTCATCAGCTTGTCGCCGATGAGGTACTGACCGTTGGGGAGCAGCATTGAGGGCGAATCGCCGATCCAGCCCCAGCCGCTGGGGTGGCCAATCTTCGTCCACGTATTCTTGAGCGGGTCGTAGATCGCGCCGAGATTGACGAGCTGCAGGTCGTAGTTGCCCGGGATGTTATACTCACCGCCGCTGATCAATAGACGTCCGTCGGGCAGAACGGCCGAGGCGTAAGCATCGGGCGCATATCCCGACGGAAGCGACGCGACTTGCGTCCACGTTCCGTTGACGTAACTTCCAGAGGAGTCCGGCACGTACTTGTACCAGCTGCCCCAGTTGGTCTCGCCCTGGGCGAGGACCGAGCCATCGGTCATCAGGAACGCCAGCTGCATGTAATCCGGCGGCGAATGGCTGCCCGCCTGAAAGCGCGGGGAGAGATGAGCGGCCGGCCCGGCGAGGCCGCCGGCCGCGGGAAGAAGCGAGCGGTTACCGGAGCAGCCGGCAGAGCCGGCAGCGATGGCTGCCGCCAACGCAAAAAAAACAAACTTGTTCCGGAAGAGAAGCACGTGGAGACCTCCAGTTGCATCGAGAGTAAGCCCGAGGGGGTTCGAAACTCTTCCGGCGTTTCCCGCCGCTGGTCTCGGCGTACTGTTTCCGGTATCCCTTACGAGGCGAGCGCGGCCTTTAGGACAATCTTCGTCGAATCGCGCGTCGACTGAATCTGCACGCTATCCATGCACGCGTGCATCAGCTCGATGCCGCGCCCGCGCACGTCCGATCGGGCGAACGGCTTCCAGTGACCGAAGTCTTCGATCGTCATCACCAGCTGCCGGCCGTTGTGCTCGAGCCTTAGACGAATGAGACCTGGCGGCGCATCGCGGTATCCGTGCTCGATGGCGTTGGCGACTGCCTCGCCGAGTGCGATCAGGAGATCGAAACGACGCTCGCCGTCGACCCCGAGCGGCTCGATATCGCGCTCGACGATTGCGCGCGCGATCGGCGCGGCGATCGGAACGGCCGAAAAAAGATAGGTCGATACCGGTGCGGTGCGCGAAAGCAATAAAACGGCGGCATCGTCGCGATTCGGCGTGCCGCGAAAGACTCGCTCCAGTAGCGCCGCTGCGGGATCTTCCACGTGCGAGCCGGGCTCGCCGCACTCGCGTACGAGATTGCGCACGACTTCGAGCAGACGCTGTTCTCCGGCTATCGGAGCGCGTTCGTTCTCGATTAATCCGTCGGTATAAAAGACGGCCGAGGCGCCGGCAGCGAGGGTAAAGGTCCAGTCGCGGCTCTGGACCGCGGGCGCACAGCCCAGCGGCAGACCGCCGCCGGGTAAGCGCCGAGCGAAGCCGCGCGGCAACGCCAGCAGCGGCGGCGGATGGCCGGCGACCGCATAGACCAGCGTGCTCGTCTGCGGATCGTAGATGCCGAAGATCGCGGTGACCATTCCGACGGAGTCCTGCAGCGCGATGATTTGATTGACGTGCTCGAGCACGCTTGCGGGGCTCGCTGCGGCAACCGCAGCGGCCCGGATCGCTTGACGCACCTCACCCATGATGACGGCGGCCTCGAGACCGTGGCCGGCGACATCGCCGAGCGAAATACCGACGCGCTGATCCGCTAAGCTAAACGCGTCGAACCAGTCGCCGCCGACCTCTGCCTCGGCGCTTGCCGGCCGGTACGCTGCGTAAAATTCCGCGCCGTCGATGGTTGGCAAACGCTCGGGGAGCAGCGCGCGCTGCAGCCGATCGGCGACGCGGTGTTCCCGCATCATTAGCACTTGTCCGCCGAGCACGACGGCCAGCTGCGTCGCCAGCAAACGGATCGCTTGACGCACCACGTCGTCGAACTCTTGGCCGGCGGGGGCCTGACACGTTATTCGTCCTAACGCGCGGCGGCCGTCGTTGAGCGGCTGGACTATCGTCCGCTCGCCGCCCGCGTGCGGATCGAAGCTGCCGGCCTCGGCCCGAAAATCGCAACGTTCGACCGCTTCGGTCGAAACGTCGATCGAACAGTAGCGGCAGAAATCCTCAACCAACGAACCCGCGATCTGCGCAAGCGCTTCATCGATGTCGGGACAAAGCCGCAAGGCGTGCCCGGCTTGGACCAAGACTTCCAGTACGCGGTTAAGCCGATCGTCCGGGCGATCAAGCGAGCGCACCACTCGTTCTTCTCCAGGTCCCGCCAATGTTAAACGCTATCTCTGAGCGGGAACAAACCGAGGGCTACCCTGGGAGACTTCATCATGCCGACCACTGCTCCAAAGCGAGAGGCGACTGCGCGCGGGCAACGCCGGCTGCTCGCCGCGCTGCGCGCCTCCCGCCGTGGCGACTTCACCGCGCGGCTTCCACTCGACCTCTCTGGTGTGGAGGGTGAAATCGCCGCTGCCTTCAACGACTGCATAGAGCTCAACGCCGGCCTCGCAAAAGAGCTGGAGCGCGTCAGCACCGTCGTCGGCCGCGAAGGACGGATCTCGCAACGAGCCTCGCTCGGACCGGCGAAGGGCGCGTGGCGCGAGTACATCGACTCCGTGAACTCCCTGATCGCCGACCTGACGCACCCGATGGCCGAAGCGCGACGCGTGCTCGGCGCGGTCGCTAAGGGCGACCTTTCTCAAAGAATGGCCCTCGAGACCGACGGGCGCCCCCTCAAGGGCGAATTTCTTCACTCCAGCCGATTGATCAACACGATGGTCGGCCAGCTCAATGCCTTTGCGTCGGAGGTCATTCGGGTTGCGCGCGAGGTTGGTTCCGAGGGAAAGCTCGGCGGCCAAGCCGTCGTCAAAGACGTCGCGGGGACCTGGAAAGATCTCACGGATTCGGTCAATACGATGGCCGGCAACTTGACCAACCAGGTGCGCAACATCGCCGAGGTCACGACCGCCGTCGCGAACGGCGATCTTTCCAAGAAGATCACCGTCGAAGCGCGCGGTGAGATCCGCGAGCTCAAAGGCACGATCAACACGATGGTCGACCAGCTCAACGCGTTTGCCTCCGAGGTGACGCGCGTCGCGCGCGAGGTCGGCTCCGAGGGAAAGCTCGGCGGCCAGGCGACCGTCAAGGGGGTCGCCGGAACCTGGAAAGACCTCACCGATTCGGTCAATACGATGGCCGGAAATCTGACGAACCAAGTCCGCAACATCGCGGAGGTGACGACCGCCGTCGCCAAGGGCGACCTTTCGAAGAAGATCACCGTCGACGTTCGCGGTGAGATCCTCGAACTCAAAGACACGATCAACACGATGGTCGACCAGCTCAACGCGTTTGCCTCCGAGGTGACGCGCGTCGCGCGCGAGGTCGGCTCGGAAGGAAAGCTCGGCGGACAGGCTGAGGTCGAAGGCGTCGCCGGCACTTGGAAAGATCTTACCGATTCGGTCAACACGATGGCCGGCAACCTCACCTCGCAGGTTCGCAACATCGCGGAAGTGACGACCGCCGTCGCTACCGGAGATCTCTCCAAAAAGATCACCGTCGACGTTCGGGGCGAGATCCTCGAGCTCAAGGGCACGATCAACACGATGGTCGATCAGCTCAACGCCTTCGCCTCGGAGGTGACGCGCGTCGCGCGCGAGGTGGGTTCCGAAGGCCGTCTCGGCGGCCAGGCCGAGGTCCAGGGCGTCAGCGGCACGTGGAAAGACCTTACCGACTCGGTGAACTTCATGGCGTCGAACCTGACGTCGCAGGTACGCAACATCGCCGACGTGACGACCGCCGTCGCGAAAGGCGATCTTTCGAAGAAGATTACCGTCGACGTTCGCGGTGAGATCCTCGAACTGAAGAACACGATCAACACCATGGTCGATCAGCTCAACGCGTTTGCCTCGGAGGTGACGCGCGTCGCGCGCGAGGTCGGTTCGGAGGGAAAACTGGGCGGCCAAGCGCAGGTCGTCGGCGTTAGCGGGACGTGGAAGGATCTCACCGACTCGGTGAATTTCATGGCGTCCAATCTTACGTCGCAGGTGCGCAACATCGCCGACGTCACGACCGCCGTCGCTAACGGCGACCTCTCGAAAAAAATTACGGTCGCGGTCCGCGGCGAGATTCTCGAGCTGAAGAACACGATCAACACGATGGTCGACCAGCTCAATGCCTTCGCCTCCGAGGTAACGCGCGTGGCGGTGGAGGTCGGCTCCGAGGGCCGCCTCGGCGGTCAGGCCGTCGTGAAGGGCGTGGGCGGGACGTGGAAAGATCTTACCGATTCGGTCAACACGATGGCCGGCAACCTGACGAACCAAGTCCGTAACATTGCCGAAGTGACGACCGCGGTCGCAAAGGGCGATCTCTCGAAAAAGATCACGGTCGACGTTCGCGGCGAGATCCTCGAGCTCAAAGGCACGATCAACACGATGGTCGACCAGCTCAACGCCTTTGCCTCCGAAGTGACGCGCGTGGCGCGCGAGGTTGGTTCCGAAGGAAAGCTCGGCGGTCAGGCGCAGGTCGTCGGCGTCAGCGGTACGTGGAAGGACCTCACCGATTCGGTAAACTTCATGGCGTCCAATCTTACGTCGCAGGTGCGCAACATCGCCGACGTTACGACGGCCGTCGCCAACGGCGACCTCTCGCGGAAGATCACCGTCGACGTTCGCGGCGAGATCCTCGAGCTGAAGAATACGATCAACACGATGGTCGACCAGCTCAACGCGTTTGCTTCCGAAGTAACACGCGTGGCTCGTGAAGTCGGCTCGGAAGGGCGGCTCGGCGGCCAGGCGATCGTCAAAGGCGTCAGCGGCACCTGGAAAGATCTCACCGACTCGGTGAACTTCATGGCTTCGAACCTGACCTCGCAGGTGCGCAACATCGCCGACGTCACGACCGCCGTCGCCAACGGCGATCTCTCGAAGAAGATCACGGTCGACGTGCGCGGCGAGATCCTCGAGCTCAAAGATACGATCAACACGATGGTCGACCAGCTCAACGCGTTTGCCTCCGAGGTGACGCGCGTCGCGCGCGAAGTCGGTTCGGAGGGACGGCTCGGCGGCCAGGCACAGGTTCGCGGCGTCGCGGGCACCTGGAAAGATCTCACCGATTCGGTCAACCGGATGGCCTCGAACCTCACCTCGCAGGTGCGCAACATCGCCAAGGTGACGACCGCCGTCGCCAACGGCGACCTCTCCAAGAAGATTACCGTCGACGTCATGGGCGAGATTCTCGAACTCAAAGACACGATCAATACGATGGTCGACCAGCTCAACGGGTTCGCGTCGGAAGTGACGCGCGTCGCGCGCGAAGTCGGATCGGAAGGAAAGCTCGGCGGGCAGGCGCGCGTCCCCGGAGTGAGCGGAACGTGGAAGGACCTCACGGACTCCGTGAATTTCATGGCGTCGAACCTTACGTCGCAAGTGCGCGGCATCGCGCAGGTCGTCACGGGTGTCGCCAACGGAGATCTCAAGCGCAAGCTGACGCTACAGGCGGCCGGCGAGATCGCGCTGCTGGCGGAGACGATCAACGGCATGATCGACACGCTCGCCACGTTCGCCGACCAAGTGACGACCGTCGCCCGTGAGGTCGGCTTCGAAGGAAAGCTCGGCGGCCAGGCTGAGGTTCCGGGTGCCGCGGGCCTCTGGCGGCGGCTGACCGACAGCGTCAATCAGTTGGCCGCGCAGCTGACCTCGCAGATTCGCGCGATCGGCGAAGTGGCGACCGCCGTGACCAAGGGCGATCTCTCTCGAGCCATCGAGGTCGAGGCGCGCGGCGAGGTTGGCCAGCTCACCGAGAACGTCAACGAGATGATCCAGAACCTGCGCGACACGACGCGCAAGAACACCGAGCAGGACTGGTTGAAGACCAACCTCGCGCGGTTCACCGCGATGCTGCAGGGTCAGCGCGACATCAAGACGGTCAGCCGGTTGATCATGTCCGAGATCGCGCCGCTGATCGACGCGCAGACGGGAGCCTTTTACGTCAACGAGCCGACGGCCGAAGCGCCGTTGCTGCGCTTGATCGCAAGCTATGCGATCTCAAACCGCAAATCGGCCGCGGCGATCGTTCGCGCCGGCGAGGGGCTCGTCGGCCAATGCGCCATCGAAAAACGCCGGATCTTGCTGACCGAGGTTCCCGGCGATTATCTCGCGATCGGTTCGGGACTCGGCTCGACGGAGCCGATCTCTCTGATCGTCATGCCGGTGCTCTTCGAAGGCGATGTGAAAGCGGTGATGGAGCTCGCCTCGGTGCGGCACTTCAGCGAGGCGCACCTCCTCTTCATCGAGCAGCTGACCGAGTCGATCGGCGTCATCCTCAACACGATTGCCGCGTCGATGCGCACGGAGGAGCTGCTCAAACAGTCGCAGGCCCTGACGACCGAGCTGCAGAGCCAGCAAATGGAGCTGCAGCACACCAACGACGAGCTCGAAGAGAAGGCGCGCCTGCTGCAAGAACGCAACGCCGAGGTCGAGCGGCGGACCCGAGAGATCGACGAGGCGCGGCTGGAGCTCGAACGCAAGGCCGAGCAGCTTTCGCTCACCTCGAAATACAAGTCGCAGTTTCTGGCCAACATGTCGCACGAACTGCGCACGCCGCTCAACAGCCTGCTGATTCTCTCGCGGCAGCTGGCGGAAAACTCCGAAGGCCGAATGTCTTCCAGAGAAGTAGAGTTCGCGCGAACGATTCACGGTTCGGGAGCGGATCTGCTCCGGCTGATCAACGACATTCTCGATCTCTCGAAGATCGAGTCGGGCACGACCTCGCTCGATCTTCAGGAGATCGCGTTCTCGCAAATCCAGGATGAAGTCGAGCGAACCTTCGATCAAATAGCGCAGGACAAACAGCTCGACTTTATCATCCGCTGCGACGAGGATCTGCCGCAGACGCTCCTAACCGATCCGACGCGGCTGCAGCAGATCCTCAAGAACCTGCTTTCCAACGCGTTCAAGTTCACGAACGAGGGCAGCGTCGGCCTCCACGTCACGACGCTTCGCGAGCACGGCGTCGCCGGGATCGCCGGGCCGGCCGTCGCGTTTTCGGTGACGGATACCGGCATCGGAATTCCGCACGAGAAGTTCAACGTGATTTTCGAGGCATTCCAGCAAGCCGACATGGGGACGTCTCGCAAGTTCGGAGGGACGGGCTTGGGCCTGGCGATCAGCCGCGAGATCGCCGCGCTGCTCGGCGGCGAGATCGTCGTGGAGAGCGGCGTCGGGCACGGCAGCACGTTTACGTTCTATCACCCTCTCGAGCGCAACGTCACCGGCGGCACGGAGGAGCGGATCGTCCGTCCGGTTCCGCGCACCGTCGCCGAAGATCGGCCCCATCGTGAAATCGAAGACGATCGCGAACGCATCGAAGCCGCCGATCGCGTTTTGATGATCGTCGAAGACGACGTCGTCTTCGCGCGGATTCTGCTGGGTCTGGCTCGCGACCGCGGCTTCAAAGGCCTGGTGGCCCTCTCGGGCGCTGCCGGGCTGGCGCTGGCGCGGCGTTTCCGCCCGGATGCGATCACCCTCGACATCGGTCTGCCCGACGCCGACGGCTGGAGCCTCCTCCAAGAGTTCAAAACCGATCCCGCAACGACGGACATTCCGGTGCACGTGATCTCCGGCGCCGAGCAGTGGCAGCGCGCACTCGACTTCGGTGCGGTCACGCACCTCAAGAAGCCGGTAACCGAAGAGGCGCTCACCGAGACGTTCGACTCGCTGCTCGGCTTCGTCGGCGATGGTTCGAAGAATCTGCTGCTCGTCGAGGACGACATCACGCAGCTCAACGCGATGATTCGCTTGATCGAGAGCGGCGAGATCGCCGTGACGGCCGTGCGCAGTGCCGCCGAGGCGCTCGAGGCGCTTACACAGCAGCGATTTGACTGCGTCGTCGTCGACTTAGGGCTGCCCGATCTCCCGGGCCACGAGCTGATCGCCCAGATGAGGCGCACGGTCTCCGGTGCGAGCATGCCGATCATCGTCTATACCGCACGCGATCTCACGCGCCAGGAAGAACGGCGCCTCGCTGAAATTAGCGAGGCGGTAATCGTGAAGGACGCGATGGCGCCCGAGCGGCTGCTCGACGAGACGCGTTTCTTCCTCAACCAGGTCGAATCGAGGCTGCCGTCGCACAAGCGAACGCCCTTGGACGCGGCCTCCTCGCCGAGCCCGTCGCTGGCCGGGCACCGCGTGTTGATCATCGACGACGATGCACGGAACATCTTCGCGCTGCGCAGCGCACTCGAAGGATGCGCGATCGAGGTGCTCAGCGCCGAGAGCGGGCAGGAAGGAATCGGCTTGCTCGAACGAACCCCCGGCGTCGACATCGCGCTGATCGACATCATGATGCCGGAGATGGACGGATACGAAACGATTCGCCGGATTCGCGCCGACGCGCGCTTCGCCGATCTTCCGATCATCGCGTTGACGGCGAAGGCGATGCGCGGCGACCGCGAGAGCTGCATTGCGGCGGGCGCCTCGGAGTACATCAGCAAGCCGGTCGATATCGATCGCCTGATCGCGCTGTTGCGTGTATGGTTGAACAGATAGCGAGCCCCGCAGCGCACGGCCTGCACGAGAACGAGCTCGCCGATCTCGAGCTCAGCCTGCTGCTCGAGGCGATCCTTCGTTCGAGCGGTTACGACTTCGGCGGGTACACGCAGGCCGTTCTCAAGCGACGCGTCGCCGAACGCGTGCGCGCCGAGGGCGTCGAAACGATCTCCGGTTTACAGGAGCGCGTGCTCCACGACCCCGCTGCGCTTGCGCGATTCGCCCTCGCGATGTCGAGCGGAACCGGGCGGCTCTTCGCCGATCCGGAGTTCTTCTCAGTCTTCCGCTCGCGCGTCGTCCCGCTGCTGCGCACGTACTCGTTTGCGCGCATCTGGGTGCCGCACTGCGGCCGGGGCGAGGACGCCTATTCGCTCGCCGTTCTCTTAAAGGAAGAGGGGCTATTCGAACGGGTGATGATTTATGCCACCGACCCGAGCGAACTCGCCGTGGCCGCGGCGCGAACCGGGACCTTCGAGCTCGATTCGGGCGACGACCCCCGCGCGGCTCACGCCGCCACCGGATCGAACGTGCCGCTCTCGCAAACTGCCGAAGTCGACGGCCGGACGCTGCGCTTTCACGACGAGCTCCGCCGGCAGATCATCTTTGCGCGTCACGGTTTGGCGACCGACGAGTCGCTCAACGAGTTCCACGTGATCGTTGCCCGCGACGTGCTTCGCCAATTCAACAAAACGCTTCAGTTTCGCGTGCACAATCTGTTTTTGTGCAGCCTTATCCGGCTCGGCTTCCTTTGTTTGAGCTCCAACGAGAGCCTCAAGCTGACGCCCCATGAGGGAGTCTTTCGCCGCTTCGCGGAGCCCGCGGCAATTTACCGGCGACTGCGATAAGCGCGGCCGGAGGTCAGGCGGAGAGTCGGAAGCCGGGCCGATCGTAGCTAAAAAGCGCTGAAGGCAAGCATTTCTTAAGCCTCCGTAATCGCGGCTTAAAGATCGCTTGCTAGCATCATCGCTATGGAGGCCGTCGGCTCCGAGCAGGCCGAGCTGCTGATTGCGCGCTGCTCCTTTTCCGACGCTGCGCGACTTGTGGGCGATCGCCTATTGCCCGTCGTGTACGCACTGGCCGGAGACGACGCCAACCTCGCAGCCACGATCGCGCCGCAACTCGTCGCCGCCCGCAATGCGGCAGGCGCAGCTTCCTATTTTCAAGCGCTGGAAGCGCCGCCCGACTCGACCGATTATCTCTGCGCCGCCGTCGTGCTCTCGTGGAGCTCCGAGCCTTCCGCGGTCTTCGATCTCTTTCGCGAGGCGCACGACCGCGCGATCGACGAGAACCGCTTTCATTTCGCGGTCGGCGCGCGCGAGCGACTGGCGCATCACGCCGTGCTTTTCGGCGAAGTCGACGTCGCGAAAACCGCGCTCGAAGACGCGATGCGCCTCGCGGGCGCGCAGCGCCTCTTGCGGTGGCAACTCCGGGCCGCCGCCGCGGCGGCGCGCCTGGCGTTCGACAGCGGCGAGCTCGAACGGGCGATCCAGCTCGCAACTCGTGCGCGTGCGCACGTGCGCAGCCCTGAAGAGCTGGCCTTGCTGGCCGCCGCCGGCGCCGGCGTCGCGGTTGCGTCCGGCGATGAAGCGTTTCTGCGGGAGTGGACCTCCTCGGAGATTTCCGGCGTCGCGCTTCGGTCGACGGTTCGTGAAAGCGCGATCGCCGCAACGATCGCGCTGCTTGCACCCACCGAAACGGCGCCGGATCCGGTGGCGGCGATCGCGCTGCGCCGCTGCATTTTGGCCAGCCGAGGCGTGACCGGCGCCGTCGAGCTGCTCTCGCTAGCAGCCCGGTACGGCGACGTCGAGGAGGCGCGCCTCGCGGCCGACGCTCTCGGCGCGTTCGCCGCGCCGAACCGTAAATATTTGAAGGCTCACGCTTTGCTCGCGCGGGCGCACGTGCTCTTCCGGTGCGGCGAACGCGGCGCGGGCATCGACCACGCCGGCGACGCCGCGCGAGCCTTCAACGCGATCGGACTGCGGCGCTGGATGAACGAAGCGATGCTCCTGCTCGTCAGACAAGAGGACGAGAACTACCCGCGGCGGCGGCGCGGACGCCCGCTGGGCTCCACGCTTACGAGTCGCGAACAGCAGGTCGCGCATCTGATCCGGCGCGGGGCGCGCAATCGCGAAGTTGCCGCGGCACTGCAGATCAGCGAGCACACCGTGGAACGCCACGTGAGCTCGATTCTCGGTCGCCTCGGCTTGCGTTCGCGCTGGCAAATCGTCGACCCCAAGAACGCCTCGGAACATTAACTTTAGCTCAACATCGCTTAACGATACCCGCGACTTCCGGGATGCGACCCCGATTGGACATCCCCTAGCATCGGGTGGTGAAGCTCTCGGCGAGCTTAACGCCCCTTCCGCTGCTTCTGGGAGTAGAGTTTGCTCAAAAGCCTCCTACGCGTAAAGAAGCGCGTGCTGCTGTTCGGTTTTTTAAGCATGGCCGCCCCGGCCGCAACCACCCTCGCCGAGACCGCTGGAATCGTATCGGGTACCGTCACCGACGACCGCACCCGCGCTCCAATTGCCGGCGTCGCGGTCGTCGCGAAATCGCCGAGCGCGACCTATCATACGGTGACCGATGCGAAGGGGCAGTACCGCTTTTTGAGCGTCCTGCCCGACAACTACTCGATCACGTTTACCAAGAGCGGGTACGCGTCGTACTCGACGATCGTCGTCGTCGTCAACGGTTCGGCGCAGAAGGTCGACGCGCCGATCTCGCGGACGCTCAAGATCATCGCTTCGACGCACGCGCGGTCGCCGGGAAGTGCCTTCCAGCGCGGGATGACGATCGACACCTACACCGTTACCGGCTCGCAGATCGACATGGTTCAAGGTAAATCGTTCAACACCAACGAGAACCAGTTGCTGCGCAGCATTCCCAGCGTCACGATCGACAAGAGCGGGACGGTCTCGATTCGCGGCGGCTTCGCGTTTGAAGCGGCGTACGAGTTCGAAGGGATCGACTACACCACGCCCTCTGCCAACCTGCAGAACACGCTCCAGAACATCTCCAATTTCGGCTTGCTCAACGGCGTCGGCAGCGTGCAACTGATACCGGGCGGCGGCGACGCGACCCACGGCGACACCGGAACCGGCCTCGTGCTCTTCACGGCCAAGCACGGCACGTACCCGAGCTACTTTCACGTCGATGCCGAAGCGCAGATGTTTCCCTACCTGCATCAGTTGGGGCTGGAGTGGGGCTGGGCCGATCCCTCGCAGCGCTTCTCGAACTACGCGGGCTTCATCGCCGAGCGCAAGGCCTTTCAATACGGCATCCCCGGCACGGCGGCCAATACGCTGGGAACGCTCGGCACCAATGCCGCGACCTTGGGCAGCACGATCGATCCCAATCTGGTCTACTATGCTCCCTCCTACCTCTCGTCGAACGACTTCGTCGACAACGCGATCTACCGCTTCGGGAAGAACAACAGCCAGCGGCTGCAGTTCTTCATTCAAGACCAGGCGATCACGCAGACGCTCGACTACGGCGGATTTCAGTTTCTGCCGTACATCTCAGGCGGCACGACCGCCGGCAGGTGTGCGCCGTATCCGGTTAACGGCCCAGGCGGCCCCGTGAACACGCACCAGCAGAACTTTGCCTGCGATTCGCTGATCCCGCTCTTCCCCGGGCAACCGAACACTTACGCTTTCGTCTCGAACCCCGATACGCTAAAGAGCCCGTTTCTCGCCTACAAGTTCGAGTACGGCGCGCAGCTGGGCGCGACGACCGCGGTGACGGCGCGCTACTTCCGAACCTTCGAACAGCAGTCGCAAGATATGCCGGCGCAAGGAATTTTTGCCGATCCCTACGGCGGCACGCGGACCGCCGGTCAGATCGACTTTACGACGCAGCTGGGCGAGAAGAACCTGTTCAGGTACGGCGCGATCTATCAGTGGGTCGTGCCGTACGGCAATCGCTACGATTTCACGTCGTACAGCGCCTTTACGACCCCCTCGTTCGTCGTGACGTATCCGATCACGCACCCGAACCAGCCGCTGCCGCTGCCCTATACCTATACGGGATTGCTGCCCAACAACAACCCGGCCGCTCAGCAAGGCATGGAACAGGATTTCTTCTCGCCGTCGTTTTGCAGCCAGATCGGCCTGCACTCGAACTGCGGCTACCTGAGCTCGTACTTTCCCGGCGGGGTGCGCTTTCCGTTTGAGGAAGACATTTCGACCGTCGGCCAGCAGCAGTACGGCGCCTACCTTCAGGACAGCATGGACCTGAGCAACAAGTGGAAGACCGAACTCGGGCTGCGCCTCGACGGGTACAACTTTCAGATCCCCACACAGGTGGGCGCGCCGGCCTCGATTCCCGCCGTCGAGCATCAACGTCTCTACGAGCCGCACTTCGACATCTCGTACGCTCCCGATAACCGCGACACGTTTCGCTTGGGCTTCGGGCACACGCTCTCGATGCCGATTCCCAGCCTGCTCGGCGCCGACGTGAGCCGCGCGCCGTACGCGGCGTTCGAGCGGATCCCGTCCTACGACAACTCTACGGGCAAAGCCGCGGTCTTTTGCGGTCCGCTGGCCAACCAGCTCTGCAACAGCTACGCCGACCAGCTCTACTGGCTGACCCGCGACTATCGCTACGGCAGCTCGACGCTGGAAGCGCCGCTCGTCGGGGCGACCTTCACCAACTTCGATCTTTCTTGGGCGCACGAGTTTCGTGACGGCTCGGCGATCAAACTCACGCCGTTCTACCGCCGCGGATACAACGTCATCGAGCAGACGGCGCAGATCATCGGCTACAACTACCAGACCGGTTCGCCGGTATTCGGCGACGTTCAATACTCGAACTTGGGCATTCAAAAGGCGACGGGCATCGAGGCGCTCTACAATCGCGACGTTCCGGTCGGCATCTCGATGCAGATCGGCGCGACCTACATCAGCCAGTTCGGCAACGAGCCGCCCGGGACGTTCCTGCAGCCGGCGGCGCTCGCGCTCGGGACCGTCTATCGCTCTCCCGATCTCTCGCCGTTCCAGATGAACGCCGCCTTCGACTATAAGAGCGCGCACGGTTGGCGAATCGATCCGGTGATCGGCTTCAACGTCGGCTATCCATACGGGCAGGGTTACTACACGGCGGTCTACTGCAACGGCGTTCCCGTCATCGTCCCTTCGTCCAGCCTCTCGGTCATCTACTCCCAAACGCCGGGGTACATCGATCCGCTCGATCCCGGTACGTGCACGAAGCCGAACATCGCGGCGACCCGCGGCATTCACGAACCGGGCCTCGCCGGCGGATTGCTCACCACGCCGCGGGTTGACGTCGACCTCACCGTCGAGTACCGCCCGCCGACCCAGATGAAGGTGCTCAGCCAGTCCGTCTTTGGGCTGCAGGTCGTCAACCTCTTCAATCAGCTGTACAACGTGCCGGTTTACAACGGCTGCTACGGCGCGCCGGTGAGCACCGGCTTGGCAAGCGGCAACGCGCCCTGCACCTATTCGACGGCACCGTACGCACCGCCGGACGTCTCCGCGCACAGCTCGTCGCCGTACTTGACGTATCCGAATCTTCCGCCGATATCGTTTCGGTTCTACTACCAGGTGAAGATATGACCCGATCGTTCGCAGCGTTCTTTGCTTTGAGCGCGGCCGCGCTTGGCGCCGCGTTACTTGCCGGCTGCGGAAACGGAGGCGCCTCCGAACCGTTGCAAACCTCGGTCGATCCCGCGGCGAATTCGAAGCTCCAGTTTGCCGTCGGCGTCGCGACGCTGGCGTCGGCGAATGGCTCGAAGATCGCCTACGGACTGAACGAAGTCGCGACGCTGCGCCAATCCAACGGCCTTTCCGGAACGCTCTACAACGTTCCGATGATCATCGGCCCAACGACCTTCGACGTTCTGATTTCGACGCAGACGGGCCAGGAGGTGCAGAACGCCGGCAACGATCTGGGAACCAATCACATTACCTGGGGCACGCTCAATCAGTCGACATGGATCGGACCCCTGCGCGGTCTCAAGCAGGCCTCGAGCGGCGCCTTCGGCTATGGCCTCTGTCCCTGCAACTCCGATTCGGGGCCGGTCAACGGAACCACACCGCTCTATCAGGCGTACACGCTTCCGATCTACGGTAACAACCTGGAGCTCTGGTATGGCGGTCCGCCGGCATTCCCGCAAGCCGGACCGACGTTGATCGCGCTGGGATGGCTGGGCTATTCGCTAGGCTTTACGACCTTTGCGGTGCAGCCGGTGGTCGGCGCATACCACTTCTATGCAGCGGTGCCGCCGTCGTTCGACACGCCGGCGAATCCCACGCCGAGCCCCAATCCAAACGGCTCGCCGACGCCGCCGCCCGGGATCCTCGCAGCGGGCGCGCAGCTGGGATCGCTCAAACCGCTGCCGCCCTTTGGAACGCCCGCGTTCTCGCCGGACGGCAAGGGCGGCGGAAAGCTCGCGCTGACGGTTCCGACCGGTGCGAGCGAATCGCTGGTCGAGGTGTTTGCGCTACACGGCGGCAACGGCGTCTGCGCTCAGTCCCACACGACGGATTCCTACTACACGCTCGTCACGCATAAGCCCGGAACGCAAACGTTAGTGCTCGCCGACGACCTCGGGCCGCTTACGGAGTCGGGGCAGAAGACGCCGACGATCTGTCACGGCCAGAGTTACGATGTTTACGCTGCCGCGCTCGACTACCCGGCGTACGAATCGTCCTATCCGCAGAATCTTTCGGAGCTGCCGCTGATCAAGGGGCCCAACGGGCAAGCCGACGTGAGCACCTCCGATAAGCTCTTTGGGCTCTATCCATGATCTGCTCAAACCGCGTCGGAATTCGACTTCGTTCGCTCGGTGCGATCGCGGTGCTCGTCGCAGCCTCGGGTTGCGGCGGAAATTTCAGCACGCCTAATGGTCCGGTCGTCGGAACGCCTGGCCACGGCGGGCCGCCCCCCACGAAGCTCGTCGACGTGAAGGTGACGGTAACGATCCCGCCGCGCGGCGGCGCGCGGCCGAACTATCTCTCGTACAACACGCAGTCGCTCTCGATCGTGCTCCTCTCGGTCGGCGGCAGCGGCGTGACCGGCGTAAATCCGACGATCATGAACACGCTGCCGAAGTCGCACGACTGCAAAGGGAACGCGCAAGAGACGCTGTGCACGTCGACGGCAAAGGGCTCTCCCGGAGAAGACGTCTTCAGCGTGACCGCCTACGACGGCCCGGGGGCGACTGGAAAGGTGCTTTCGGTCGGCACGATCGAAGCAAAAATTTCCGGCGACAACGGAAACCTCGGGATCAGCAACCGCGTCCCATTGACGCTCGGCGGCGTCATCGCCTCGCTGAAGCTCTCCCTCGTTCCTAATAAAGGAAAGCGCGGGCAGCGGGCGACCGTCGCGGTTACGCTCGACGCCTACGACGCCAGCCGCGCGCTGATCGTCGGGCCGAGTGCTTATTCGCAGCCGATCGCGCTCGCCGTGCAGGGCGACACGGACAACGCCTTCCGTTTGCACGACGGCAAGCGCTCCGGCGAGACGCTTTCGATCGCCAAACCAGCCTCGGGGCTCACGATGACGTACGACGGCGATACGCAAGCCGGTTCGGTCTCCGTTGCCGCCGATGTCGACGGTCCGAGCTCGATCAGCGCAAGCGCGAGCTTCCCCCTAACCGGCAAACAGCCGCCGCCGCCGGTGGGAACGATCTATGCGCTCAATTTGGGCTCGGGCGGCGGTCAAGGTGCGACGATCACCGAGTACGACGGTAAGTCCGAGGGCAACGCGTCTCCGACGCGGACCTTGTCGCTCGATAAGCAGCTCTACGCCGTCAGCCTCGCCGTCGATTCGGCGGGGAACATTTACGTCGGCTACTTCGACAACAGCCTTGGCTACAATCCCGCGACCGGCGCTCCCGATACGGGCAACGAGATCGCGATCTACGCGGCGACGGCGAGCGGCGGCGATCAGCCAAGCGCGGTGCTGACCGCGAGCCCGAGTTCGAGCACGGCGCTCTTTCCAATCTTCATCGCCTTCGATCCTACGGGCCGCCTGGTAACCTATGGCGCGACGACCGTCGACAAAAATGGCGGCGACGCGGTTCTGCTCTACGCCGCGGGCAGTTCGGGACAGGCCACACCCGAAGACGCTTTCGCGTTCAACTCGCCGACGATCCACTATTCCGGGCCAACGGGGCTCAGCGTTGATTCGGCCGGTAACGTTTATACCAACGGCACGTTCAAGCTGGGATTCAGCAATGCGTACGGTATGTACACCGCATCTGCCGACGACATCGGCAATCCTGGTGCGTCCCCGTCGCGGATCATTCCCTGGGACGCGAAGACGAAGCTCAATGCCGGCGAGACGACCGATGTTGCTCTCAACAATAGTGGGGAGATATTCATCGCCAACGTCGTCAAGAACGGGAGCGGCAACGGCACGACGTGCCAGGCCGCGGTGAACGTCTATGCCGCCGGCGCGCAGAGCGGCAGCACGGACAACGCGCCGCTTCGTACGTTAACGCTCGACGGCATCAAAGCTGCGGGTACGGAGTGTACGGACACGTTCAATCCGCTGCTCTTCTACTTTCCCGAGATACAGATCTACGGCGGCTCGACGCTATTTGCGGTCGACACGTTCAACGACGCGATCGACGAGTTCGCATCAACTGGCCAGGGCGTCGTCAAGCCGGCGCTGCGCATCGCCGGTTCCGCGACGCGGCTCGACGGCCCCGTAGCACTCGCCATCACCTCAGTTTCCGGTTCGGCCACGGCCGGTCCGGTTACCGGCGCTCGCGCGCCGGAACGATTCCCTTTCAAGCACCAAAACGCTCGATAAAGGAACAAGATCCACATGAGAAAGATCCTCTTTGCCCTGACGGCGGCGGTACTGCCGGCGCTCGCGCTTAGTGCGTGCAGCGGCGGCAACACCGCGCCCGCTTCGGGCATGTCCACGCTGCCGAACCTTGCGCAGCAGGGGCGCGTCCATCGCGACGATACCAGCGCTCACGACCTCCACGCGGGAGGTTCTAGTTTTGCGGACTACGCCTATAACCTCGGAAACCAGCCGACGGGCCTCTACACTCAATCCCAAGCCGCGCCTCCGCCTGGCTCGGTAAACTACGGTGCGGAGCAGACCTTCGGGAACAGCCACCAAGTCTACTACTGCAGCACCGGCAGCGGCACGGGCCGCAAAGAGTTTACGGGCGCGGTATCGGTCGGCGCGAGTGCTTGCGCGGCCCTTGGGCTCAGCCCGGTCGGGTTCGGTGGTCGTAAAGATCCGATCGACTTCGTCGGCAGCGACGCCGGCCTTGCCTCAACGGAGTGCTGCGGCTCAGGAACGCCTTACAACACGAACTATGCGTCGACCTACGGCCAGCCGTTCGAGATCCCGGTCTTCGGCGGCCCGGTCTCCTACGGATACATCAACACCTCCGGGCACGGGCTTACGGGACTCGGGAGCGGGGTCCTGAAGCTCTCTACCTGGACCTCCTGCGCGATTACTAACGGCACGATTGGCTATTGGGATGATCCGGCTATCACCGCTGACAACGGCGGCACTGCGGTTGCCGGACACCAGCCGATCTCCTTCTTCTATCGTTCCGACGGCAGCGGCACGACCTACGCCTTCGAGCTTCATCTCGCCAACACCGCGAGCGGATGTAATCAGACCTTCCATGCACCCTACAATAAGGCCCCGTACGCGGGCGGCGGCCGGAGCGCGGCCTGGACGTTCCCCCCGGTCACTACCTCCGGAAACTGGACTGGACCGACGGGCACACAGCCCTCCGGCTCGGTCTTTGAAGGCGAATCCGGCAACCCGGGTGTCCTCGAGGGCATTCAGGGTACGCTTGGTACGGGCTTCCCATATGCAACGGGCTACGTCGAAGGCGCCTGGGTGGCCGGGGCCAGCAACCCAAGCGTCGCTCAAGCTTCGCTCCTCACGACGGGCAATACGTTCGTGAAGCCGACCGACAGCGCCGCGGTGGCGTTGGCTCTTCAGAAAGCCAATACCATCACCTACGGTGAAGGCGATGACGCGATCTCGCTCGGCTCGAGCACGCCCTGGTGTCAGCTCTTCGTGAATCCGAGTCTCTACGCCGCAAGTCCTTACAAGCCGGCGAAGGGCGCGTATCCGATCGTCAGCCTGACGTACCTGGACTTCTACGGAAAGCATAACGGCACGCACTACAACGACCTCAAGAAATACATCACCTACTTCACGGGAACGGCAATTAACACGGTTATCGCTCCGCTGGAGTACTCCCCACTCATCAGCAAACTAAAGCGGGCCGACTTAACCGCTCTCAGAGGCAGCGGATCTCATGCGCCCTGCCTCAACCAGTAGCCCACTTCTTAGCAACGAGAACTAGCCACGTTTATGCGCGTCGCCATGTGCGGCGCGCATAAACTTAACATCTTGGAGATTCCGAATGAGCGTTTCCAGGTTTGCATTTGCGATCGCCGGCGGCATCGCGGCGTTGAGCGGGTGCGGCGGCTCGAGCTCGAGCTCTAGCGGAATGCCGCCTGCGGCGTCCCTTACCATCCGCGTGCGCTTCGCCGAGGCGGCTCCCGAGCTCGAGACGATCATCAACGGGGTGCCAGGACCAATAGGTTCTCCATACCTGCGCGTAAACGGCCAGAGCATCAGCTCCCAGTTCGGCTACGGCACAATCACGCCGTTTCTCACTATGACCCCCGGAACGAAGTCGATGACGGCTCTGAACATTCTGGGTTATCGCGTCGGTCCGTTCAAATCATCGCCGCTGACTGGCGGCAAGAACTACACGCTCGTACTCGTCGGAACCTATCCGCGCTACCGGGTTCTGACCTTCGAAGAGCCCGGCGGCTCAAAGGGCGGGGCGCAGCTATCGTTCTACGAAGCCTCGCCGGCGGTGCCCAAGGCAGACTTCGGGAGCTTTAACGCGTCTTCGCAAACGAATTTCAAACGCCTCGGGAGCGCGACGCTGGGCAACGTCGCGACGGTCTCGCTGGGCGGGCAGGTCACCAACTTTGGCGCCTACGCGGGCAAAGGGACTACGCCCTTTGTTTGCGGCACCGGCACCAGCACCGTGCCCTGCGGTCAGGTCACGCCCGCGGATGTTGATTCCTTCAATAAGCGCAACGTGCTGCCGTTTCATAACGCGTCGCGGTTCTCGCTCTTCCTGTTCGATTCAGACCAAAGTAACCCAAGCGGTCCGCCTGGACCGGTTTTCGGGAGCCTCGACCGATGAAATTCTCCGCGATCTTTGCGGCGATCGTTGGAATCGGCGCCGCGGTCGTCGCAGTCTCCGGCTGCGCGAACGTTGGACCGGCTCCAATCTCGGGGGGTATTCCGGTGCCGCCGAACCCGACGCCGCCGGCCAACTGGCTCTACGTCGACCATCTCGGAACCTTCTACGCGTATCACCTTCCACTGACCGCCGGCGCGAAACCGGCGCGAACGCTCGAAGAGTGGCCAGGGCTCGCGGGGCCGCCGGCGATCGCCGTCGGGCCCTACGGCGAAGTGGCGCTTGCGAGCACTGAGTCAATTCGCATCTTCAAGCCTCCGATCGTTTCGTTTGCGCAGTCGCACGCGAAGCTGTCGATCAAACTGACGCCGGCGATTACCGAGGTCGGGCCGTACGGCGCCGACCTCGTCGATATGGAGTACGATCCGAACGATAACCTGTGGCTGCTCAACAACCTCGGCCATGAGATCTCGGAGCTGCGTTCGCCGATTTCGAAAAAAAGCGTTGCCGCGGTGCGGATTGCGTTCGGTCAGCCCGGTTCAAAGACCGCCGGTTTTTCGACGCTGATGCAGGCGCGTTTCGACGTGAATGCGGCGCTCTACGTTTACGCTCGGGCAACGACGATCGCACGTCTCTTCAAACTCTCTTTTCCCTACGCAAAACAGCCGTCGTCGCTAGGCCTCGACCTCGCGCAGGCGAACTTCGTCGATCCCAGTCAGTACCTTCCGACGGCAAGCAATCCAGCGAGCCTGCTCTTGGGGCAATATACCGGCGCACTGCGCTCGCCGAGTCCGGGCTCTCCGCCATCGCCGCCGGTGAACGTTATGGGCCAGTTCGACGAGCCGCTGCAGCCCGTACAAGGGCTCTTCCCGAACGAGCATTCCAACACGATCGTTTCCGCGCTAGCGGCCGATCCTCCGCGCCTGCTCTTTTACACGCTCGCGCTCGCCGACGGCAGTCTGTCCGCCTACACGTTGCCGATGCAGCCGCTTGCAAAGCCGAAGTTTTCGATTCGCTGCCTTGCCGGCGCGAGCGGCTGCGCCGCACACGATCACCTCTTTCTCGCGCCCTGAACGTCGCACGGCACGACCATAGCGGGCACGGACGCCGCGCGCACGACGCCTTCGGCGACGCTGCCCATGAGCAGTCGCTCCAAACCCGAGCGACCGTGGGTGCCGAGCACGATGAAGCTTGCCGGAAGTTCCGCCGCAAGCCGCTCGATCTGCTCGACGGGCGCGCCGTCGGGCACGCGCGCGCTGACGTGAACCTTCGAGCCGGCACGGGCGACGGCGCGGTCGATGATCTCCTTTCCTTCCGCGCGCAAAACCTCGATCGATTCTTCGACAAGCTGCGCGGCGCCGGCGCTCATCGCGGCGGCTCGCCCGAGGTCGAGCACGTGACAAATGACAATCTCGGCGCCCAAACTCGACGCGAGCTCGACGGCGAAATCGAGCGCGTGCATCGAGCAATCGGAACCATCGACGGGAACGAGAATCGGCTTCATTCTACTCGCTTATCGCCGAGGCGTCGGCACCTTCCCGCCGCGCGGCTCTAGCGAACGAAGACAAAGGCTGCCGCGACGCCGGCGACGGCGAGCAGGGAGAGGATGGCGGCCGGAATCGCGCCCGCGCGCTGGCGCGAAAACGCGAGCGTATACCCCGCCTTGAGCGCGTTGTTCGACGATGACGCGATCAGAATCGCGGCGGCGGCCGTACTCAGTCCGACTCCGGCGGCGCCGCCTTGCGCGAGGCTCAGCACGAATGGGTCGATATCCGTGACGCCGACGATCGCGGCGAGAACGTAGACCCCAGCATGGCCAAAGGTATGCTGCGCGAAGGTCGCGAGCATCGAGACGACAACGAAGAGCGCGGCGAAAATCAGCGCGGTCGACAGCTGCAGCGGATTCGAGAAGTCACCTTCGGCCGGCGCGGCTCCGTGCGAGCGTGCTCGCTGGGCTGCGGCCAGCGCGCTCACTGCCGCAAGCGCAATCAGCGGCAACACCAGCAGCCGGGCCAGTGCGAGGTTGAAGAGCGCGCATACCATCAGGATCCGCAGGTACATCACCGCCGTTGCGGCGACGATGCCGGCTTGCAGCGGCGGCGTCATCCCTTCGTCGCGCGACCGGCGCGAAAGCACGACGGTCGTTGCCGTCGACGAAATGAGTCCGCCGAGAATCGAGCTCACCAGCATTCCGCCGTGCGGAAGGACGAAGCGCTGCAGCAGGTAACTCGCGTACGAGATCGAGGAGACGGCGACGACGGCCAACCAGATACCGAATGGCGTAACCGTCGTATACGGGATGACGGGGAGCCCGGGCAGCAGCGGCAAGACGACGCCGACGAGGATCAGGAACTGTCCGGCGGTGACGATCTCGGAGGCGGGAACGCGGTTTGCCAGGTCGTGCAGCGTACGCCGTCCGCCGAGGAGGAACACCGCGGCAACGGCTACGGCGATGCAGAACCAAATCGGCGCCGTGACGCACAACGCGCCGAGAATGAATGCGAGCAAATTGCACGCCGGTACGACAAACGAACCTTCGGCGGCCTCGCTTTCCACTTGGTGCGCAACGTGTGCGTAGATCCACCCGCCGACGACGAGCAGGCCCGCGATGAACGCGGCGGCGTAGTGCGGCTCGAGAAGATAGAGTGCGCCGCCCGCGAGGGCGAGCAACGGGAAGGTGCGCACGCCGCCGGGCCGGTGCGGCATCTCATCGGCATAGAACCCTTCAAAGGCAAACCCGAAGAAGAGCGCGAGCCCCAGAAGAAGCGCCAGCCGTTCCACGCCGGGAGGCGCCATGCTTGCGGCCATTCGACTGCTCGGATAGAACTCACGAAGCCGCTCTTCCTGCCGCGCTTTTGCAGACACTGCCGCTGTGCTGCAGATGCTCGAGCACGACGAGCTGCGCCGTGAGGCGTGCTGCGCATTATAGAAAGGATTCGTTTGCGAGGAGCACGGAGAAGAGTGCGATGATGCGAGCCGTGCTCCCCGTCGTGGCGTTAACGCTCTGCGCCTGCACCGCAGCGTATGGCGAGCGCGTGCACGAACAGTTTCACCAGACGCTCGAGAGCGGCAACTCGCCTTCGGTTACCGTCGACAACGTCGCCGGTACCGTGACGATCCAAACGTGGACAAAAGCATCGGTCGACGTCTCCGCCACGAAGTACGGCTACGACGCCTCGCAGCTGCGCGGAATAACGATCGGCGTTAGCAGCGGTGCGGCCGGCATATCGATCAAGACGCACTACGAGAGTGACGACCACAGCGGCGGCGTGCGCTACACGATCACGGTTCCCGTGGCGTCTTCGCTGGACGTCGGCAACGTCGCGGGCTCGGTTCGAGTCGCGGGCGTAACCGGCAACGTTATTGTCGAAACGCAAGCAGGCACCGTCGACGCGCTTCTCGGCCGCGTCGACGGCAATCGTTCGATCGACCTGCGGGCTACCACCGGAACGATCGCCTTGCGGATCGCGCGCGACAGCAGCGCGAGCGTCGAGGCGCAAAGCGTCGTCGGAAGTTTCTCGAGCGACTTTCCCGGCATCGGCCAGAGCCGAGAGAATATCGTCGGCTCTCGCGCCGCCGGGAAGATCGGAGCGGGCACGGCCCGCATTCGGCTAGCGACGACGACCGGAGCCATCTCGATCCGGACGATGCAGTGAGGCTCGCTGCCGCGCAGCAACCTCCGGCGGGGCGATGGGAGACGGCAAATCCCTGACGAAGGAGCGGCACCTATGCAATTTCGCATCGTCAGCCACGCCTGTTTGGATATTGAGGCTCGCGGCAAGCGGCTCGTCATCGACCCCTGGCTGAACGAACCGACCTATTGGTCGGCTTGGTGGCACGCGCCGCCGCCGCTCTTCGGACCAGATATTTTCGATGCCGACTACGTGTATATAACG